>JAISLV010000072.1 GCA_031277075.1 Endomicrobium sp.
GTAAAGCTAAGAGCGATAGCGGAACTTTCAGAAATGGGCAAGGCGGCTGTTCCTGCATTGCCTTTGCTTAACCGATTGAGAAAAGACCCCGACAAAGAAATCCGCTTAGAATCCAGAAAAGCGGCGTTAAAAATTTCAAAAGCGCAAAGATGACGCTCGGCGCAATAACGCCGTCCCTCCGAGTTAAAGTAAAATTGACTTGAAAATTTGAAAATTATACAATCAAACGAATTGCTTTTTATGGTTTTAACATTAGCGCGGACGGTTTTTAGGCGCTCAGTTTAAAGGAGAAAAAATTGTTAAAAAAATTCTTATTTGCGTCGGCGGTATTATTTGCGTCCGTTAATTCTTTTGCAAGCGAAATGTACGTTATAGATTCTCCCACTACTAAAATTTTAAATTATGGAAGTTACGACGTAAGTTTCAGGGCTTTTTCAGACGGCGGAGTGCATGCGAGGCTTGATTTCGGAGTGTTTAAGTTTTTAAACTTGGGAATTTCGTGGGAGCTTGGGCAATTTTTAGGCAACAAAGACATAAAAGCCGCCGTTCCCTCAATATCCGTAAAATTCAGGCTTTATGAAGGAGATATGACATTGCCCGGCATAGCTTTGGGCTACGACGGACAGGGTTATTTTTATAACAGCGATTACGACGGCGATTTTAAGCAAAGAGGCAAAGGCTTATATCTTGTGGCGGGCAGAGAACTTTTTTTTGAGGGACTTTTGCTTGATTTCGGATTAAATATGAACGATTTTTCAAACCCCAATATATGCGTTTTTCTAAACGCTATGGTTCCTATATATAAGGATAGTTTGTTTTTTATCGCCGAATACGACAATATAAGTTATTTCCCCGACGCGCGTTTAAACGCGGGAGTAAGATTTGCGCTTACAGAATCTACTGACATTGATTTTGTGATAAGAGACTGTTTCGGAAAAAGAGCGGACGACAAAATGCCTAACGAAAGAGTTTTTAAAGTAAGCTATACGGGAAAATTTTAAATTTCATAGCGCGGAAAGTCAAGCGCGCGGCGTTTTCTGTCGCGCCGAACTTGTTTTCAGCGTCTTTTGCCGTTAGCCGTTGCCGTCGGTTAGCCGCGTTTTTTTGCCGTCGTTTGCAGTTGCAATGCGTCTATGCGTTCTAAGCCGCTCAGCCTAACTTTTCAAAATTTTAAGGGGTATAAATGAATGTTTCTTTGGATTTTGAACAACCCGTCGCTGAAATAGAAAAACAGATTTCGGAGTTGAAAGCTATTTCTCAAGACGACGAGAATATTTTAAAGAAAATAAAAACTCTTGAAAAAAACAGAGACGAAATCAGGGAAAAAATTTACTCTTCTCTAACGCCTTGGCAAAGAATACAAATCGCAAGACACCCTGAAAGACCTTATTCAAGCGATTACATAAAAATGATTTTTGAAGATTTTACGGAACTTCGCGGAGACAGGGTTTTTGGCGAAGACAGCGCTTTGCTTTGCGGCATAGCGGCGCTTTCAGGCGAACCCGTAGCGGTGATAGGGCATCAAAAGGGAAGGACTCTGCAGGAAAATATGGACAGAAATTTCGGTATGGCTCACCCCGAAGGATACCGCAAAGCCGCAAGAATTATGAAACTTGCGGAAAAATTCAACAGACCCATAATTACTTTTATAGACACGTCGGGCGCATACCCCGGAATAGCCGCAGAAGAAAGAGGACAAGCCGAAGCTATAGCCCGAAACCTAAGAGATATGTCAAATTTAAAAGTTCCCGTAATAAGCGTGGTTATCGGCGAAGGCGGTTCTGGAGGAGCTTTGGGAATAGGAGTTTCAAACAAAGTTTTAATGCTTGAAAACGCTTATTATTCGGTAATATCGCCGGAAGGCTGCGCGGCGATACTTTTTAGAGACGGCTCAAAAGCCAAAGAAGCCGCCGACGCTATGAAAATTACCGCTCAGGATTTGCTCAATTTAAAAGTTATAGACGAAATAATAAAAGAACCTTTAGGCGGAGCGCATATTGACCCTGAAAAAACTGCGGACAATATTAAAGCGGCTCTGTTAAAATCGTTAAAACGCTGCGAGGATATGTCTGCGTCTGAAATTTCTCGGGACAGATACGAAAAATTCAGAGCTATGGGCTTTATTTCAGAAGGCGCGCCGTTGAAGAAAAAACGCTTGCCGTCCGCGCAAAAATCGGCGAAAAAAACAAAGAAACAAATTAATAAAGACAATTAAACATAAATGACGATAACGACAATGGAAAAATACCTTGTCAGGCAAGCCTGCCGCCCCTTTTAAAAAGGTGGAATTTATAAGGTTTTCAGAAAGAGAGACCCGGAGGCGTAATAATTAGCCGCCGACGCGATGCAACGCAAGCGCAAAAAATTGTAATTCTTTATTTTATGTTTAATCGTCGTTAAAAAGGAGAGAGAATATGGCTTTAGCACCGGGAATACAACTATTGGAGGAAGCAAAGAAGAAAGGGTACGGCGTAGGCGCTTATAACGTCAACAATATGGAACAAATACAGGCTATTATGGCGGCGGCAAAAGAGACAAATTCTCCCGTTATAATTCAAGCAAGCAGAGGCGCTCTCAAATATTCAAATTTTACATATTTGGGTTATTTGATGAAAGCGGCGGTTATTGAAAACCCCGACATTCCCGTGGCAATGCATTTAGACCACGGCAATTCTTTAGAATCGGCGGTAAAAGCCATTGAACTCGGATTTTCTTCAGTTATGATAGACGGTTCTTTGCTTGAAGACGGTAAAACGGCGTCGACTTACGATTACAATGTAAAAGTTACAAAATCCGTCGTTGAATACGCCCATGCAAGAGGCGTTTCAGTAGAGGCGGAAATAGGAACTTTAGGCGGAATTGAAGACGGCGTAGGCTCGGGACATATTCATCTTACCGACCCGCAGGAAGCGAAGAAATTCGTTGAAGAAACTGGAGTTGATTCTTTGGCGATAGCGATAGGCACCTCGCACGGCGCGTATAAGTTTAAAGGCGCGGCAAACTTGGCTTTTGACGTTTTAAAAGAAATCAGAGCGCTTATAGATATTCCGATAGTTCTACACGGAGCGTCTTCAGTTCCGCAAAGTTTGATTGACGAAGTAAACAAATACGGCGGTAAAATGCCGGGAGCTACGGGCGTTCCTATGGCTAGCCTGCAGGAAGCGATAAAACTCGGCGTTCAAAAAATTAACGTTGACACCGACGGCAGACTTGCGATAACAGCCGCTATTAGAAAAACTTTTGCAGAAACGCCTGAAAAATTTGACCCCAGAGATTATTTAGGTCCAGCAAGAGAAGCTCTTAAAAATCTTATAATTACAAAAATGAAAGATTTCGGCACTGCAGGGCATGCGGGCGATTACGCTCCGCTGTCTCTTGAAGATATGAAAAAAGTATATGGAAAATAAAAGAGATTTCCGTTGACAACGCAAACCTCTTTTATTATAATATTGCAAATATAGAAGCGCGACGGCGAAGTTAAAAAAAAATTAGGAGGCAGTAAATGTCAATGTATGACGTTAAAAAAGTACAGATTATTTCCATCCTCAAAGTTTTCCCCATTGTGTTTTTAATTTTGGGAGCGGTTATCGGCATCTTCACTTTTTTCCTCACGCCTACAGATTTGGCTGCGGGACTTGGTTTCGGAGCAAGACTGCTATCCTGGATTATCTTTGTATTTTTGTATGCGGCTATTATGGCTGTAGGAGCTGTTTTTGTAGCTTTCCTCTACAACATTGTAGTTGCAAAAATTCTCGGTTCAGGCGTAGTTATTGCTTTAGAACCTAAAGAATAACCTAAGTTTCAAGCGCGGCGGACGTTAAAATACGTCCGCCGCTATTTTTTATTTTCACGGCGTTTGCCGCAGTATTTGGTACTTTCCCCTTATTTCAAATCTCTTAATAGGGTCTTAGCGCTTATGAACCTGAGGCTTAAATTCACTCTATCCGTTTTAATTCCTCTTTCGCTTGTAATCGTTTTTGAAGCATATGCTATCTTTTCAGCGCAGAAAAGTTATCTGAGCCTGCAGCTTGAAGGGGAAAGAGAGCGTTCTTTTCAAATGTTTTACCGCGCATGCGAAGAGGCTTTAAAATCAGACAATGAACGGCAAATAGACAATATAATAAATTCAATAGTGCCGATACACAGACCCGCTATAGTCTATGCGGCGTTTGTTTCAGGGCATAAGAAAATTTTTATAGCAAGGGACGACAACAGCAATATAGCTTCGGCTTTTCTTGAACGAGCCAAACGCTCTTATGCGTCTATTACTGAAACTTTTGAATCTCTTACAGGGGAACGGATATACGAATACGTTTCCCCTATAACTACGTCAAGCGATAAATATTTAGGCACCCTCATCATAGGGTTTTCTCAGGACTATACGGATTTAAAAGTAAAAGAGGGCGTGTCCGTAATTTCGCACAGAATACAGATGGTGGCGGTAATAGCTTTTCTATTTGCTCTATTTGGCGCAAATATTATGGCGTTTACGCTTGTTAAGCCGATAAAACTTCTAGCCATAGCGGCAAAAAAAATAGGCGACGGCGAAAAAGACGTGGAGGTCGACATTTCGCGCGGCGACGAAATAGGCTCTCTTGCGCGCACTTTCAACGATATGGCGATTAAAGTAAAAGAAGCGGATTCCATGAAAGACAGTTTTGTGTCGAGCGTTTCGCACGAGCTGCGCTCGCCTCTTGCGGCAATAGACGGCTATTGCGACTTTCTTATAGACGGAGTAAACCAAGACTACCCGAAAGAACAGCAGCTTCGCGGACTTAAAATTATAAAAGACGCGGCTTTAAGGCTTACCAGCTTTATAAACAATATTTTAGACCTCGCCAAAATGCGCGCGGGAAAATTTGAAATGAAATCGTCTCAGGTAGACGCGGGAGAGGTAATACGCGAAATAGCTTCGCTTTTTGAATCGCTTGCGCTTTCGCAGAAAAAAACGTTAAAATACGAAATCGCCGACGGGCTGCCTAGCGTTTGCGCCGACATTGAAAAAATAAAGCAAGTGATTACAAATCTTCTTGGAAACGCCTTGAAATTTACCAGAGAAAACGACGCCATAACTATAAGCGCTATGCTTTCGGCGTCTTACGGACCTGAATATATTGAGGTTTGGGTGGCAGATACAGGCATAGGTCTTACAAAAGCCGACGCGGAAAAAGTATTTGAAAAATTTTATCAAGTTAAAGAAGGCGAATTTAAAAAGCCTAAAGGCACGGGATTAGGGCTTTCTATAGTATATGAAATAATACGGCTGCACAACGGTCGCGTATGGGCAGAAGGCGAGCTTGGAAAAGGAAGCGTCTTTAAATTTGCGCTTCCCATAACGGGGAAATAATGTCAAAGATTCTTGTAGTTGACGACGAACCGTCGTTAAGGTCTATGCTTAACGACATTTTAAGCGCTCAAGGTTACGAAGTTATTACGGCAGTAGACGGAAAAGACGGGCTGTTAAAGGTGTTTATAGAACATCCAGACATCGTTCTTTTAGACTGCTCAATGCCTGTAATGGACGGCTACGAAGTCGTAAGTCAAATAAGAAAAGACCCGCAGTTTATAAATCTTCCGGTAATAATGCTTACAGCTTCAGAAGGAGACAGCGCCGAAATAAAAGGTTTTGACTCGGGCATTGACGACTATATGAAAAAACCTTTTAAGTCTCCAGTTTTGCTTGCAAGAGTAAAAACGATACTTGAAAGAAAAAAAGTAAGCGTCGGTTCAAATCCTCTTACGTATCTGCCCGGCAATCAGGCAATAAGGGCTGAAGCGGAAAAACGGCTTGCGGCAGAAAAGCCTTTTGCGCTTTTATACATAGACCTCGGCAATTTTAAAAGCTATAATGATAAATACGGTTTTCAAAACGGCGACGAAGTAATAAAATTTACGGCAAGCTGCCTAATAGACTGCGCAAACGAAAGCGGAGGCGACAATTTTATAGGACATATCGGCGGAGACGATTTTGCCGTTATAACGCCTTCCGAAATTGCTGAAAAATTAGCGCAGAATTTTATAAAAAAGTTTGACGCGGGCGTTCCGAATTTTTATACGGAAACAGACAAAGCCAACGGCTATATAATTTCTCTGGACAGACAAAACAACAAAAGAAAATTTCCGATTATGACCGTTTCGGTGGCTATAATATCAACCGATATAACGACTTTAACTCATTATGCGGATATCGCTCAACGCGCGTCTGAGCTTAAGCATTACGCCAAACGCAGCGAAAAAAGCTCATATGTATTTGAGCGCAGAAGAAAATAAGAGGTGCTATATGGCCGATGCAAAAATTGTCATAGTTGACGACGAAGATAGCGTAAGAAGCCTCGTAAAAGACGTTTTGGAAAGCAACAATTTTAAAGTTATAACCTGCAAAGACACGGAAGAAGGCTACAAGCGCATTTTAAAATCAATGCCCGACCTTGCGGTCTTAGACGTAAAAATGCCTCAAATCGGCGGCGTGGAGCTTACAAGACTTTTAAGAGAAACGCCTGAGACGAAAAATCTCCCTATAATAATGCTTACGGTAGAATCCACAGAGACGGATAAAATTATAGGTTTTGGCGTAGGAGCCGACGATTATATAACGAAGCCTTTTAGCAATAAAGAGTTTATCGCAAGGATTAATTCTCTTCTGCGCAGAACTCGCCGCAAAGACACTGCAAATATCATTGAATGCGAAGGGCTTGTTATGAACCTTGATTCGCGGACGGCTGTTTTAAACAAAAAAACCTTAACGCTCCGTCCTAAAGAGTTTGACCTTCTCCACGCATTTTTGGTAAAGCCGAATTTTGTTCTAAACAGAGATTATATTTTGGAAAACGTTTTTGATTACAATATAGCCGTAACTACAAGAACCATAGACACGCACATTAAAAATTTAAGGCAGGCGCTTGGAATTTGGGGGAAGAAAATTGAAACGGTATTCGGAAGAGGATTTAAATTCGTTCCCTCGCAAAAACTTTCAAAAAAGAAATGACGAGGCGGTTTTGACGGCGAAAGATTTAAAAGATTACGGGGCTTTTGCGGTAAAAGCGGCTCAAAAATATAAAATTATTTTCCCCTCTCTTGACATTGAAGAGCTTATAGAGGAGGGGAAAACTGGTTTGCTTGAAGCGTCTTTGCGCTACCGCAGCGATAAAAAAGCCTCTTTTTCTACATATGCGTGGTTTTGGATTATAAAAAATATTCAAAACTATATTTCAAAAAATATCGGCTTAATATCAATGCCCGAAAAAGAAAAACGCCTTTTTATTTCAATAAAAAAACTTATTGAAGAAAAAGCGAAGAAAGGAAAAACCGCCGATATCGCCCAAATTGCAAAAGCCTTTGACATTGACTCTTCAAAGGTTTCAGATATTATATCTTCGGGCGGAGCGGCTTTAAATTATTTGTCTTTAGATAAAGAAAGCGATTCCTTATACGGAGATTCTCAAAATTTTTCCAAAAATATAGAAGACAAATCGCAAAAAGACGCGCTGTCTTCCCTGATAGATTCCGACAGAACGGAACTTTTTTCGTCAATTTTTGCAAAACTTTCAGATAAAGAACAAACCGTTCTCTCTTTGAGGTTTTGTTTAGACGGAGTTAGAGCAAAAAAAACGTCGCTGAAAGAAATTTCGCAAAAGATGGATATTTCGGTCTCAAAAGTTAAAGATTTGGAACAAAACGCCTTACTAAAATTAAAGACAATGGTGAAAGAAATAAATGAATAAAATTTACAGCCTATTATTTTCCGTTTTAATCTTTTTGTCGTTTGTATCCGGCGCTATTGCCGACGCAGGCTCAAATTCGGCTCAGATTTTTGTCCATAATCCAAACCCCGTCACGCAGGCTATGGGAGACGCGGGCGCGGCTCTTACCTCAGATATTACGCACGGAGCGATTTTAAATCCCGCCTCGACAATGATTGTCTACAGACCCGTCGTTTCCATAAGCAACGCTTCTTTATTTTCTTCAATTCAATACAATTTTTTGGGCGCGCAATTTCCCACAAAGATAGGAAATTTCGGCATAGCCGCAATGTATACGGGATACGGCGATATACCTTATTATGATAATCAAGGAAACCCGTTAAAGATGGACGCGGCAAACGATTTAGCTTTCATAATAAATTATTCCGTGCCGATAAAAAGAAAAATTCCCGTTGAAACCATTTACGGAGCCGTCGGCGTAAACCTTAAAGTTTTAAGGTCCGCTCTGGCGGATTACACTTCTGAAGCGTTTGCCGCAGATTTCGGCGGAATTGTTAAAATTCCTAATATGGACAATTTCGCTTTGGGCGCAGCCTATAAAAATTTCGGCTCTAAGTTTAAAGCCGTAGAAGAGGCGTATCCTCTCCCTGAAATTTTTACCGTCGGACTTGCCTACGAAGAAAACGATTTTTACAATTTAAAAGTCGCTTTTGATTTTAGCTCGCAAGGCTATTCGGGCAATTTCTTTTCTGCGGGACTTTCTGTAACGCCCGTATATTTTCTCACTTTTAGAGGCGGCGTAAAACTCGCCGACGAATCTCTCAACGCCGATATTCGTTTGGGCTTAGGGTTTAAGTATCAAAGCCTTTCTATTGACTACGCCTACGTTCCGTCTGACCATATTAACGGCACGCACAGTTTTAATTTAAGCTATGCCGTCGGACATTTTGCAAACCAAAGGGCGGCTTACGATTATTATTTAATGAATCACTATCGCGAAGGCGCCGAGCTTTACGCAAAAAAAGACCTTATCGGCGCGCGCGAGAAATTTGACCAAATACTTTCAGTCTACCCGGAACACCGCGCTTCGCAGAGATTTTTGCAAAGGATAGTGGACGAGCTTTCCGATATAGACGCTTTTAACGCCAGACGCGTAAACGAATATATGCAAAAAGCGGCTAAAGCCCTAAACAACGGCGACGCGGCGAAAGCCTCAAAATTTTTTAGGCTTGTTTTAGAGCTTGACCCTGAAAATTCTTTTGCAAAAGACGGTTTGAACAATATTGACGAATACACAAGGCAGGCGACGCTAGAAAGAGAAAGAATTAAAAATAAAGATAGAATAGAATACCTTTGGGGACGTTCGGAAAAATTTTATAAAGAAGGCGAGTTTGTGCGCGCCAAAGAAACTTTAGGTTTTATTTTGGAAGTAGACCCCGAAAACCGCTCGGCAAAAGACGCCGTCGTAAATATAGACAATCAGCTCTCAAAAATATCCGCCGATAAAGTCGCCGATATGTTTGGAAAAGGAATGGATTTATATAATCAGGGGAATTTTCAAGAAGCTATAGGATATTTTGAAGCCGTCGTAATAGCCGCTCCTCACAGGCGCGACGCGCAGGAATTAATATCTAAATCCGAAAAAAATATCAAGGAACTTGAAGAGGATGAAAGAAGACGAAAAGTTGAATTCGCTCAAGACAAAGTCCGCGCCGAACTTTACCGTATTTTTGAATCGGGTTTAAAATATTATGAAAGAAACAACTTAAGCGAATCCGTAAAATATTTTAGAAGAGCCAAAGAAATTGCCGACAAATACGAATTTGACGAATACTCTGCCAACTCTCAAAACTATATAACTAAAATCAGCTACGAGCTTTCTGAAATTCATTATAAAAGAGGCTTTGAGTTCGTAAGAAACAACGATTTTGAGTCTGCGGCAAGAGAATATAAAACGGCTTTGAGCTATAACCCTAAAAATACGTCCGCCGCTTTTGAATATGAAAGGGTCGGCAAAGAGCTTGCAAATAAATATTACGAAGAAGGAATGTCTTATTACAGCAGAAGCGATTTTGAAAAAGCAAGGTCTTCTTTAAAGAGAGCTTTATCGTTTGACCCTGATAAGAGCGAAGCCAAACGCGCGCTGGAAAGATTGCAATGATAAAAATCAGTTTGGTGAAATGCGGAGAATACAGTAAAGCGTATCACTCTGTCAACGAAGCGGTAGAACTTATAGGCGGAATAGATTCGTTTATACGTCCCGGCGAAAAAATTTTAATAAAGCCAAACCTTTTAAGCCCCAAAGAACCCGATAAAGCCGTAACCACTCACCCCGAAATAGTAAAAGCCGTAATAAAACTCGTAAAAAAAGCGGAAGCCGTGCCTGTAGTGGGCGACAGTCCCGGCGGAGCTATAAGAAATATTCAAACCGTCTGGGAAAAGACGGGTATGCTTGAAGTTTGCCGAAAAGAAAACGTAGAGCTTATAAATTTTGAAGCCGCAGGATCCAGAGAATTCGACATAAACGACGCAAATGTCCGCAAAGTTAATTTTTCAAACGCCGTTTTAAACTGCGACGGAATAATTAATCTTGCAAAGCTAAAAACGCATTCGCTTATGTCGTTTAGCGCAGGCGTTAAAAATTTATACGGCTGCATCCCGGGCATTACCAAAGTAGAATACCATAAACTTGCTTCAAAAAATACGGATTTTGCGGATTTGCTCGCAAATATTTACGATTTTCTAAAGCATAAAATAAGATTTACTTTAATTGACGGCATTCTAGCTATGCAGGGCGCAGGACCAAGCGGCGGCGAAGTAAGAAAGATGGATTTAATTGCGGCGTCGCAAGACACGGCTGCGCTTGACGCTTTTCTTTTAGACGTTTTAAAACAGGATATTTCTAAAAACCTTGTTTTAAACAGTCTTAACATTACCAAAGAACGCCTTGATAAAATTGAACTTATAGGAACCAATCCGCGTTGCTTTAATTTTAAAAATTTTAAATTCCCTCCTCTAAGAAGACTGGATTATATTCCTAAACATATAGTCAGGTTTATAGGTTCTTTCCTTTGGGTAAAAGCAAAAATCAATAAAAAACTTTGCCGAAAATGTATGCTTTGCTTAAAATCCTGCCCTGTAGGCGCGATAAAACAAAAAGGAAAAGACTCTTGTCCTGCTGTAAAAGAATCAAAATGTATCAGCTGCTTTTGCTGCCACGAATTTTGCCCTTATAAAGCCGTAAATTTTCATAAAAGTTTTCTCGCAAAAATATTTATAAAAGAAAATTAAAAAGTTTCTGTATTATTGCGCAAACTTCGTCATTTTTTTTCGTTTAGCGCTCCGTTCTATTTTGAAAAAAGGGGAGTAAAAGACTTCGTCTAATTTTCTGTTCAACGACAAAGTCGGGGCGACGGAAATGCTTACGGGAAACAAGAATATTGCCTAATACCCATTGGGTGTCTTGCAAAAACCTATAATGTTCGTAAATGCCGCAAATTTTGCGGTAGGGCAAAGAAGAAAATGCAAGCCGCGTTCTAAGAGCAAGGACGGACAAATTTTCTGATGTAGACATGCCTCAGAGACAATGTCTCAAGAGACAGTATCTCAAGGCAGGCGCAGGCAAGGACGGTTAGGGTTTTTAGAGACGCCCATTGCTCTTTTGACGGCTTGCAGTTAGGTTATATGCCGCTTTATAAATCGCGGCGAAGTTTTTTAGAAGAACCCGCGCGCGTTAAAAGGACAAAGTCGCTATCTGCCATAACAAGCATTTGACCGCGTCATACATTAAAACGGGAAACAATATCATTTCCTAAACGCATATTTTGAATTTCAAGGCGGCTGGGGAAAATTAAAAACAAAGCGCGCTTTCTAAATAAGATAAGAAACGAAAAAAAGTTCAACTCCGTTGAAGAACTAAAACAACAAATTGCAAAAGACATAAAAAAATCAAAAACCTTTTTTGACGTATAAACTGCCGCCGCAGTTTGCCTTTGTCAATTTATTTAAAGAACTTTTTTGCGTCAAAAATTTGGCAATATAAGAGCTAAAAATGACTAAAGCGCTTGCGATTTTTAAATCTTTTTTCAAAGAACATTCAAGCATATTATTGTTTTTCATCGTTTCTTTGCTTACCTCTTGCATCTATGCGGCATTCAATAAATATATTTTTTATTTTACGGTTTTTATTGCAGTTTTATATTGCGCTGATATTGTTATCAAGCGTTATGTTTGCCCGCAAAAAATTATTACTAGTATTTGCGCTGTTTTTGTAATAGTTTTATATGTTTGTATAGCTTTCTCTAATTTTTATCCTCAGTTTTTAATTCCTCAAAAAGAAATTCAAGTCGCTTATCCGTTTCAGGGCTGGAACTTTTATAATGCGCAAAGCATCGCGTTTAAAAATTTTCGCCTTGAAATTCCTATTTCTCCTTCAGAAAAACTAAAAAACTTTCCGTATCCTTACAATAAGCGTAGATTATACGAGGAGTTGGATTATAAAAAACACGATTTCGTTCTTGACATGAGTTATTACAAAGAAAAATATTATATGTATTTTGGCATAACGCCAATATTGGTTTTGTATTTGCCTTTTTTGATTATAACGGAAACTTTTATTTTAGATTCCGCCGCAGTTTTATTATTTTCAATTTTCGCTTTCCTTGCCGCTCTTGTTTTGTTAGACGGACTTTTAAAGGGATTTAGAGAAAATAAGGATACTGTTTTTAATATTTTAAAAATTTTATGTTTAGGAATATGCTGCGTTTGTCCGCTATTAATAATCATGCCGAGAGTATATGAAACCGCAGTAGTCTGCGCAATCTTTTTTGGAATTTTGTCTTATATGTTTTTATTGTTTTATTTGAAAAATAAAAGCAGGAAAGTTTTTTTATTTTTTGCGGGTATTTGCGCGGCTTTAGCTGTCGGAGCAAGACCTTTTTATGCTTTTATTATTTTAGCTCAAATATTGGTTTTTACGGATTTAGGAATATTTAAAACGCAAGAAAGGACGCGAAAACGTCCGTCGCTTATTTTAAAAAAGTTTATTGATTCTTACGCCCTATACTTTATCCCCGTTTTAGTTTACGGTTTTTTGTTAGCAATATACAATATTTTGCGTTTTGACAATCCTTTTGAGTTTGGTTTTAAATACCAACTGTCCGTGTATGATACGGAAAACGTTAATTTTTTGCCCGCTTTATTTACACACGTCAAAGATTTTTTCTTTATTAAACCCATTTTTTTAAAAGAATTTCCGTATATAATTTCCAATAGCGCGACGATAAGCGGCGTATTTAAGGAATCTTATATAGGATTATTTTATTTGGTTCCGTTATCGGCGCTGCTGGTTTTAGGCGGGTCTTATTTTAAAAATAAAAATATTTTAACGGAAGACAAAAAAATTATAGCTTCTTTGTTAGTTTGTTGTTTAATTATAATAACAGTGCAATCCCGCCTTCCAATATTAATGTATAGATTTGCAGCCGACATAGCTTTTTATCTTATAATTTGCGCTTTAGTTTTCTCTGTTTCTATGCTTGAAAGCCTCAGAGGCGTAAAACTTTATATTATGCGGTTTTTTGTTATACTTATCATATTTACGTCAATTGTGTTTAGTTGCGCGGTTTTAGTATCATATAATTGTCAATACGGACTTGGCGGTTTATAGACTTTTCTGGTCAACGGTTAATTGCGGTCAAGGCGGCGGAGGAATTTACAGCTTTTTTATCCGTATTTTATGTTAAGCGCAAGCGCATTGACAAAGGCGGCAGATACAGATTGCTTTGTCAGGCATGGGCAATGTCTCCGTAAAGACAGGCGCAAATGTCTTTTGCCGTCTTTGTGAAACGCCATAGTCCTTGCGTAAGTCCATTTTGTTTGACATATACTTTAAAAGAGGTTTTTGTGTCTCAAAAAATTAAATTGCGTTATTACATTGAATATTTCGCTTTAAAATCCGTCATAGCTTTTATTTATTTGCTGGGGCAAAAAAAGGCTTTGTCTTTTGGAAACTTTGTTTCGTCTTTTGTCTACTATTTTCTTCCTTTCAGAAAAAAACACGTAATAGAATCTTTGTCTCTGTCGTTTCCGCAAAAAAGAAAAAA
>JAISLV010000015.1 GCA_031277075.1 Endomicrobium sp.
GGGAATTAACGACGTTACGGCTAGCTTAAAAACGGGCGAAATTGACGGACGTTTCGGATATAAAGCCGTAAGCGATATTCTTGTTTCAGACGTAAAGGAAAAAGATTTTGACGCCGTAGTATATGTCGGCGGCGGCGGAGCGAAAGTTTATTTTGAAAATGCCGACGCGTTGCGGCTTGCAAACGATTTTTATAATGCGGATAAAATTACAAGCGCCATTTGCATTGCGCCCGTAATACTTGCAAACGCGGGTATTTTAAAAGAAAAAAAAGCGACCGTCTTCGCCCCCGACGGAGTGGAAGATTTAAAAAAAGGCGGAGCAAACTATACGGGAAACCCCGTTGAAACTGACGGAAACATTGTCACCGCTAACCACGCCGACGCCGCAGAACTTTTTGGAAAAACCGTGTTGGAAAAAATAACGGCGGCGCCAAGCGCAGCTAGGCAGTAAACGGATGAGACGGATGCATAGACGCATGGACGCATAGAGGCATGGCAGCGGCAAACAGCTAAATAAAAATACCCCCCCCATTTTTTTTTGCCGCAGAGGATAAAAATGGAAAAGTTTTTGTAATAATTTTTAAGGAGGGGGGCTGTATTTAATTTATTTCTGTTTTAGGGCGCGTATTTCTTGTTTTTGCGCGTTTGTAAAGCGATAAGATTCCGTCATTTTTTGCAGAGAATTATTGTAAGTCCAAACGTCAATAACGCCGTTTTTGACGTTTGCTTCTAACTCTTTTAAAGTTTTTTCGTAAAACTTCACCGCCGCAGTCGCAAAAAGCCAAGCCAGTCCCATTTTTACATAATATCCGCCGCTCTTTACTTTCTTAAGCGCAAGAAAAACTCTATCTATATAGTCTTTTTCTAAATAGCCCGCCATCAAAAAAATTATTCCAAAACGCGCCTCAAACTCTTCTTTTGAATTTAAATATCCTGCGGCAAAATTAAACCATTTTTCTTTGTCAAACTTTATCCGCGTAGATACAAAGCAATCTACCAATGCCCAACTGTCGGCGTGTTTTAAATAAAGACGCGTCAATTTCATTTTTTGCGCGTCTGTAAATTTTGCGTAATTTATTATAAAGCCCGCAAGCAAAACTTCTTCGTAGACGTTTTTATCGCAATTTTTTAAAAAGTTTAAAGTTCCGTTAAAATCTAAATCTTTTGCTAAACTTTTAGCGAGTTTTCTTAAATCGGGCGTCCGCGCGCCTAAAACGCGCTTTTTAGTATTTACAATATTCTTGTTAAACTGCGCGTATTTTGCGTTGCCTTTTGCAAGTTCCACAAGAGCGTTTCTTACATTTTTCATAAAATTTTGTTTTCCTCAAGCGTTTTATTTATATCTGAAACTACAAATTCCATTTGCGCGCTTTCGCCCATTCCCAAAGAATGAAAAAACGAAGCTATGCTTAAATAAGCTCTCAGCTTAAAAAACATAATGTCTGAAATTTCCTGCGCGGACGGCTGGCGGTTTCCAAAATAAGCCTTTAAAAACAATTCTTGGTTTAAATTTGCAAGTATAGCGCGCTCGTTTGAAAACTGGCTTTGATACTGCGCTAAAAAATATCCTATGTCAAACTCTTTTACGTAATTTACGGAGTTGTTAAAATCAATTACGGAAACAAAAATTGAATTGGGGTCTTTTGAATCGTCCTGTCCTACTATTATATTTCCGGGATGATAATCGCCGTGCAGAAAAACGAATTTTTCTTTTTTCTTCAGATAAACGTCTTGCTCTTTTTGCGCGATTTTTTCCGTTAGATTTAACAGAAATTCCGAAAATTTTGCGTTGCCTCCGCTAAAAACTTTTTTATATCTTTTTAATCTTCTGGTCTCGCTTTCTTCAATATCTGAAATTTGCCCGTCTATAGCGTAAGAATGAAGTTTCGAAAGCCATTTTCCCGCAAGCTCAAAATATTGTTTCTGCGCCGTCTGCCCGACGCGCGGCAACAGTTTTGACAACTGCTGCCCGCGCTGCCCTTCTTCCATTATTATTCTGTTCTCATCGTCAATTTCGTAAATTTTGGGCGTCCTGTAATTTTTGTCGTCAAAAACCGCCTCTAAAGCGTTTTTGACGGCAAGCGCGGTTCTTTTTGATAAGTTCCATGTTTTTTCGTCGCCGCTTTGCTTTATGACTATGCGCGCGCGGCGTTCGGGGTTTCCTTTTGTTCCTATGACTACTTCCGTAACTGTAGAATGGCTGCCCGACAACAAAATTTCTTTATAAAACGGGCGGCAGCGACCGTTTTTAATTTCAGAAGCGATATCCCCTATAGTTGAAACGGGATGGTCAAAAAGCGTCGGAAACGCGCCCGCTCTGTCAACGCTGTGAGCGTCGCTTCCGCAAACTGCCGTAAATTTTAGCCTGTGCCAAAACTTTAAACCCAAATAATTTTCTTTGAGAGTATGATTTAGAGAAAATATTTCTACGGCGTCAATGTCTTTGCTTAATAATTTTTCGTCGGAAGGAATTTTGCCTTTGCGAAAAGGGTGCGCCCATACAAAAGCGGCGCAGGGGTATTGCCGTCTTAAATCAGACAGCCGATATTGTCCGTCCAAAGATTTGTCCGCTCCGAAAATTATAATGTGTCCAAAATCCGTATTTACTTCTTGAGCTGAAAATAAAAGAAAATGCTCGTCTATTGAGTTTTTACGCCTAAACTCTTCTAGTTCTTCTTTAGACCGCTGATAGCCGTGTTCTGTAAAGACCAGACCCTGCAAATCTTTTTTCATCGCCTGTAAAACAAGCTCGTAAGGGTCAGCCAAACTGCACGGGGAATAAACAAAACTGTGACAATGCAATTCCAATAACATTTATCCGCCTCGTTTAATTTTTACAGCCCGTT
Source organism: Endomicrobium sp. (assembly GCA_031277075.1). Lineage (GTDB taxonomy): Bacteria > Elusimicrobiota > Endomicrobiia > Endomicrobiales > Endomicrobiaceae > JAISLV01. Next base: position 2,847 of record JAISLV010000015.1, read on the forward strand.
AATCCATTGTGATATTTTATTTTCTACGGCTTTATCGTATTTTTTGGACAGATTGTTGAATTTTGCGTATCGCAGCGCGACGGCGTTTTTAGCTTTATTTTTAAAATCTTTTTCAAAATTTCCCTCATTGCTGCCTTGCGTTGAAAAAGGAACGACTTTTTTTCCTTGAAAATCAACCTGCTCTAAAAAAGACAATACGGGAGAAGCAAGCGTATAAGCCCACACGGGCGAACCCACAAAAATCAAATCATATCCGCTAAAATCAGGCAATTGCCCGTCAAGCTCAGGCAGAGTTTTAGCGCGCTTTATCATCGCGGCGTAAGCTGAAAACCGCGAAAATTCTTCTTTAAGTTTTATTTCATAAATATCGCCTTTTGTTTTATCTTTTATTTTCTCGGCGATATTTCGCGTATTGCCGCTTAAAGAATAATATACTACTAAAACTTTTCCTAAATTTTTTATTTGCGCATCGGCAGTTTTGTATTGAGCCATTTCTTTTGCGTTTTTAAAATGCGCCAAACACAGATGAAAGGCTATCGCCGACAAACTGCCTCCTACAATAAAAACAATCGCATAAATAAAGTAACGGAGCATATTCCCACCTCTTTTAAATTTATCGTTCCCGCGCAAGCGCCATTACCGTAAGGCTGGGGACGTTTATTTAACTTCATATTTTGAAAATAAACCGCGTTTAAGCCGCAGACAATATGCTTGATATAGCGCGGGTATCGGCAAAATCTGGTTTTAAGCTGTCTTTATCAAATTCAATTGCCCTGCTGTAAGCCATGATAAGCTCTATCGCTTTCTCCGCAGTTTTTGAGCCGACGCGCCCGCCGTTAAGCGAAGCTATAATTTTTTCAATATAATTTTTTTCCGTCGCATTATCTAAGTCTCTGACTATAGCCTCTTCGTTTTCAACCGCGCTTGGCGGATACAAATGTTTTATCGCTAACAATTCCCCAAGCAGCTTTTCAATATTTCTGTTTTTTAAACCCGCGCCGCGCCCTTGCGCTTTTAATTCGGCGGCTATGAGAAGTTTTTCAAACGTTCCGACGACAAAATTTTGCGCCGCCTCTTTTTTTTGGCTGTCGGGTAATTCTTGAGCGTTTATTCTGTCTATATATCTTGTGAAAATATTTTCATTGTCTGAAAAACTAGCGGGCAAAAGTCCGTCTGATTTTACGGATTCGTCATACCACGCTTTAACCTGTTCAACCGTAATATCGGGGAAAAATCCAAGAATTTTTGCGGCGTCAATATTTCTTGCCGTTTCAAACGCGATTTGAGGAGTTATAGGACGATTAAAAGCGTTCGCGAACGATTTTGCGGCAGTCCATATCTCAATAGCGTATTTGGCAAAACCCGCGCGGTCGCCGCCCAAATATTGTTCTATAGCCGATTCGTATATTACGGTAACTTCTTTTGAAGTTTCAAGCGCGTTTGCAAAATTTACCGTCTGAGCGTCTATAACCGTAACCGTCTGTTTATTTTTTGCAAGACGCGCGTCCAAAGCGTTTGTAATAGTTTTATTTTCTGCGGAATACGTTCCGTCAAAAAGTTTTTTCAAATCCTGCGCAGCCGATTCTTCAACCATCATATTTATTCCCACGTTTCGCGCGGTTTCAAGAATTGCGTTTAATTTTCCTTCTTTGCTTAAATTTTCCGCAAGCGCGGCGGTGATTATAATGTTGCCGTTGCTCGCTTTTGAAAATATATTGTCAACGTATTCGTTGAATTCGCGGACGGACGTTATCTTATCCAAAAACACTATAAATCTATCGGCGTAAGTCCACGCTTGCGCCTGCTTTATAGCGCGGACTTGGTCAAAAAGCGTATAGCCGTATTCGCCAGAATCTGCGTCAACGTTTATATAGACGCGGGGAGTTCCGTTTTTGGAATAGTCAAAACTTATACTTTTCCCTTTGTTAAGCCGTTCGTTTGCGTCTGTTTCCGCTATCAAAGCGTCTATAACGATATTTCCCGCAATTGGAAGATAATCTTTTATCTTTTCTTCGTCAATTAATAATTCCGCCAAATATTGCGCGCTTGCGCCTGCCGCATAAAAAGTAAGCGCGCCGTCTATATAGGCTTTATACACCGATTCGCCCGCGTCGGTTTTTATTCCCGCATTTGAGAAAGCGTCCGCATTTGCCTCAAAAATTTCTCTGTCCGCTATATATGCGGGAAAAGACATTTTATTTTTTGAGATTTCAGAAATTTGCGAACCGAATTTATTTCTCGCGGTTTGAAAATTCTTAGACGAAACGCATATTATGTTAGCTTCTACTTTAACGCCGTTTTTAATTCTCTTAACAGGACTAATTCCAAGCATCCCTAAAAGGATAAGCCACGGAGACATCGCCGCTTTTTTAATCGGCGTTTGGGAAGCGGCTGGACGCAATACGGTAACGGAATTAAATTTAGGCATACCGCTGTTTGTAGGGTTTAAATCGCCTTTATAATGGGTTGTGGTCTGCCCGTAATCTACGGCAAATTCCGTAAGCGTTCCAGAATGAGGCGCAACGGCTTCGTAATATCCGTCTTTCTTTGTCATCAAAACCGCGCCTGAAATATTTTTAGCCGTCTCGGCATTGTTTGTAAAATAAATCGTAGCGTCGTCATATACCATTCTTGCCAAAAAAGTCGGAGAATCTTTTGACGCAAAATCTGAATCTTTTTCGTATCCCAGCCTTATAATATTCCCAGCGGAAACAGTTTTGCCCGCCATATTGTCAAATACTCCTACAGCCCAATTATCGCCTCCCGAATAAATCGGCGCTTCAATAGAGAATTCCCGTTCAGCCGCGTATTCCTCAATATGCGGCTGTCGCAAAGTTTTATCCGTTTGAATTTCGCGCGGTATTGCGGCGTATCCGCCGTCTACTAATATTTCAAACGGATTTTGGTCAATGTCTGAAAATAAATACCATGCGCTTGAAGCGAGGCTGCCCATACCCGGAATTATAGACCAGCCGTGTCCCGTTTGAACGCCCTCTTCTTCCACATTTGAGTAGGGAAGTACCCCTTGAGATATTTGTTGAGTTTCAATATAAGCTTTCATAGAAGTTATAGCGGTTCTTAATTCTTCGTCGGGCGAAAATTTCAACGCCTCTTGGGCGGCTTTAATAAAACCGAGCGTCCATTCAAAACTTACTATCGCTCCGCCAGCCCTTGAAGCCATAAAGTCCACTCCTATATATTCTCCGCCGCTATTTTTTGCCCCTGCTTTTCTCAGAGCTGTTTTTAAAAGATTTACGCTGAAATTGCCGTCGTTCATATAAGAATTCAATCTATCCGCGCCGATTGCAAGTATTATCCATGTTTGACAGTCTGTGGCAAAAGCGGCGTTTATAGAACCGTCGGGTAAAACGCCCGTAGTAAAATAACCGCCCGCGGCATCATATGAGTTTATCAAGGCGTTTTCAAGTTTATTTGCCGCCTCGCTATAGCGGCTTCTGTCTTCAGACGCGCCGTATTGCGCCAAAAATTTAAAAGCCTGCAAAGCCGATATATTGTTTTCAATAGATATGAGTTTGTTGAAATCTACTCCAGCATATGAGTAATTGTAATAGTCTTTTGGAGCCATTACTACAAATCCCGAAGGCAGCTGCAAAGCAAGCATGGCTCTTCCCAAATCGTTCATAATATCATATGCCCGATTTCCCGTTTCAGTTCCTTTGTAAGCGTTATAGACGGTAGTCATAGCCATTGCAATCCATGCGTTTTCCCCCGTAACAGCCAGAGATTGGTCGTCAAGCCACCTTGAAGAAACGTCCAATATTTTCCAAAAATATCCGTCTTTATTTGGGAGTATATAAACGTCGTTATAACTAAAATCTACATTGGTTCTTACATTGTAGCCGGTATATAAAGCGTTTACCATTCTATCTATTAAATCTTTATTTTCACGCGGATACAAAGACAGCGCTTTCATAAGAACGGCCATATCGTAAATTATGACGCCTCTTCTGGCTATCGTTGCGCTGTAAGGATTGGTTACTTTATCCATAGAGCCTATAAAACTTCTGGGAAGCGGATTTTCCTGCAAAAATTCAAAAGCCGTCCGCCTTATTGGTTCGTTCTCGGCAGAAATGACGATTGGCTCTTCTACTGTAGGCTGTTCCGGCGTAAACGGCGAGTTAACGCCGCAGGCGGAAGTTATCGCTATCGTAAACAATAAGAAAACTACTAAAAAGATTTTAAGCGTCGAAAAAAACAGCCCTCTTAAAAATTTAAAGCGTTCCTGTAGCGCCGGCTTTGTTTTATCCTGCGCGTCTTTTTCAATTTGCTTTTGCAGAGCGGCTTTTTGAAAAAATTCAGGCATTCTTCCTATAAGTTCGTAGGGAATGCCGTCTATTTCGGAATTTTTATATTTTTCTTCTATTTGAGGTATCGCCCCGTCAACGCCGAAATCCGCATAATATTTAAAAACGGCAAGAGAGAAAACTTTTTTGAGCGTTTGATATGTGCTTTCGCTGTTTATGTCGGCAAAAGAGGACAAATCAAAAGATTTTGAAAGAATATTTCTTGCTATTTCAATAAAGTCAGAGGCGTTAAACTCTATTTGCGACGACACAGACGCGTCTGAATCGGTTTTAATTATTTTCCCGTCAGACGATTTTGTCAGCGATATGGTCTCGCCCGCAGGCATTGTTATGAGCGCTTCTTCGTCTGAAATCCATTGAACTGCGACCGCTTCTTGCCCAAACAAAACATTTAACTGCATAACTGCAAAATTTATATTTTCTCTGGTAAATTGCGCGTTTTTAAGCATGTCAAAAACGGAATCCGTTCCGACCACAATTTTATCCGAAGGAACTTTTTTTGCAATTTCCGAAAGCCCCGATAAAGTTTTATCAAAATCTTCAGAACTTAAAGCGTTTTGCGATTTTAAAGCAAGCGCGGCTCCGAAAACGTTAAAGAACTGCTGAAGAGGGTCTCCTATTTTTGGAGCTAGAGCCTCTTTAAAAAATTTGCTCTGCTCGGTTATTATTTGCCTGTAATTTGCGTCTGAAACGGCAAGTCCGCCGCTGATTTTTGGAGTTATAGTCGCATAGCTTATTTTTTGGGAGTCTAAAAGTTCAGAAATTCCCCGCGTATGATAGCCTCCGCTTACTACTATTATAACTTCCTTTGCGCCGTCAAGAGCTTGGGCGCAAGATTTTACCCGCGCGCCAAGCCCTGAAATAAGAGGAGTGTTTTTATTTATATTTTTTAAAAATATTTCGTTTCTTTTATTATTGGTTTCATAATAATCGTTTAAAAAACCAAAATTATCGTTTAAAAATTTCAAGTGGTCAACAGAAGCGTATTTTGCGTATATATCGCTGAATTTTTTAAAATTTTCCATAAAATATTTTTCGTCTTTTGCGGTAAGCGAATTTTTCAGGTAAGATTCAAAAAAATAAAAAAACATATTTAAAAAAGATATTTCCGTTTCTCTTAGCGAAGAAGAAAGCGAAGACGTTATGGTTTCGCGTAATTTTTGCTCTTGAAAAAATAAATCCGTAGGATTTATCTGCGCGCCGAGCTTTTCAGCCGCCGCAAAAGCGAGCAAATTAGGCTTTTTCTTGTCAACGCCGTAACTTTCTATATAGCCGCACAGAGCTTCCATATCTTTAAAATCGTCCGTAGCTTTAATCATCTCGCTATACTGCGCATAGCTTAACTTATTTTTAAGCTCAGAAAGATATTGAGAAAGTTCCGCGTTCACATTTTTTACTTTCAGTTTTGAAGTTATTTCGTTTATGGCTATTATTTTTTTAAGTTCGCCGTATTCGTTTTCGTCTATAGGCAAAACGTTTCCGTAAATTTCGGGGTCGGCGTTAATTCGTTTTGCGTATTTAAACATATCCAAATAAAATTTATAGTCGGTTATTTTGCCGTCATTATATTTTTGAGCGAGTTTTAGAAAATTTTTGCCGTCTGCGCTTAAATATTTATTTGAAAGCCACGCGATTTCATTTTTGATTTTAGCCGACATTTCTTCATAAAATTTTTCATTTGAATATATTCTGTTTAGACGCTCTATATTCAATTCGTGTAGAGACGCGTCTTCAAGACCGAAAACGTTTTTTTTATTTTTTTTAAACGCGAAATATTCGACGCCCGTAAGCCTGCCGTCTAAAAGAAGCTCTTGGGCTATTTTATTTTTAGCGTCCCGTCCCGCCGCGGAATTTGAAAGCCAAGACATATCAACCCTGCCGCTTGCGCCCTCTGCGTAAATTGCGCCGACATTATATTTATCGTCAATTTTTTCTATTATTGCAGCTATGTTTTTTTGCGTTTGATAATGACCGTGCAAATCCTGAATATTTACCACAACCTGATTTGCGCCGTAACTTACGCCGCCCGTTATGCGCCCTAAATCTGCAGAAAATATACGCTCCTGCAAAATATTGACGTCTACCTTCGGAGCCGCCTGAGCGAAAGCGTCGGGACGCGCCGCGATACTCCACAAAAAACAAACAGCCGTAAAACATGCGAACATTCTTTGAAATTTCATATTTTATCCCCCCAAAACAAAAACCGACTTTTTAAAAAGCAAAGTCGGTTTTAACCGTCAATATTTTTATTTTTATGCAATTGAGATAGTTAAATAAGCGCAAAAGTCCTATATACAAAAGCATAGCCGAGATTATAAGAGTTGAAAACAGCGTAAATAAAAGCGGAACAGACTGCGCAATATCAGAGTATAAAGCGTCTTTGGAATACATAAAGATTTTTTTATACGTATTTGAGTTATACGCAGCAAAAGTATAGGAAGAGGTCTGATTTATCGCCGCGGATAAAAAACAGCCGTTTGCGCCCGCAGACATAAACGCTAAGAAAGAGCTTATATCGTCTTTTATCTCAACGGCTATTTTGCAGTAATCTTTGACAAACATCAGTTTATTGCTTATTTGAGCGTCGCAAGAGACGGTTTTTGCGCCCGCCTTGCCGACAAAAGCAAAATTTGGAATCAGAAAAAACAGAAATAGTAAAACTGCTGTAATTTTTCTAATCATACTGTGGATTATACCAGTTATTTATTGTTTATTCAATTAGATTTTACCGTTTTCATATATTTTCGGACAAGATTTAATACGGCTAACAAATCCACAGCCGCGTCGTCAATCCAGCCTATTATCGGCGCGTCGGGAACAATGTCTATAGGGCTTATCGTATAAATTAACGCTAAAACGACAATCGCCCACGCCAGCTTAACGTTTCTCTTTTTTATCGGTTTTGCTTCAAACGGTTCTTGCATTATTTCCCCCAGACAAAAAAATAAATAAAAATCGCCAACCCTAAAGTTATTCTGTAAAACCCGAAAATTTTGAAGTCGCGCTTTTTGACGTATCCGATTAAAAATTTTATTGAAATTACGGACGCTATAAACGCCGTAATCATACCTATCATAAGCGTTATAAGCTCGCCGTTTGAAAACTGAAAACCGAACTTCAAAAGTTTTAAAGCCGACGCGCCAAACATCACGGGAACCGCAAGAAGAAAAGCGTATTCTACTGCAATAGTCCTTGAAATTCCAAGCAGCAAAGCTCCTATAATTACAGCTCCAGAACGCGAAGTTCCGGGAAAAACCGCCGCCATAAGCTGGAAAAAGCCTATCAAAAAAGCCGACGCGAACGTTATTTGCGAAAGCGAATTTATTTTTGGAGCTTTGTTTCTTAAATAATTTTCAGCGGCGATAAACGCCGCCCCGACTAAAATCAGCATTAGCGCGACTGTTTGATAATTATAAAATAAAGCGTTAAGATCGTCGTCCCACAATAGCCCGACAAAAGCCGCAGGGACGCAGGAAATTACGATTTTAGTCCATAGCGACAACATTTCTGACAAATCTTCTCTTTTTAACGAAGCTGGAAAAAATTTTTTAAAATAAAGAGTTAAAACCGCAAAGACGGCGCTAAGCTGCACAACGACCAAAAACATTTCTTTAAAAGACGCGCTTACGTTAAGGCGTATAAACTCGTCTAAAAGTATCAGATGCCCCGTGCTGCTTACGGGCAGCCATTCGGTTATCCCTTCAACAACGCCAAAAATTATCGCTTTCCCAATTTCAATAAAATCCATTTTAAACGCTCTTTTAACGGCTTACGCCTATTTTATCCCGCCAAACTAAATTTTCTTCAACCGCAAATACGAAATTGTTTCAATTTTACAAAACGCCCGCCCGCGCGTCAATAGCGGCAATACCGCTTTGCATTACGCGGCTTTGCATAATCAATACGATTACAGAAGTCCCGCTTTGATAAATATATTGCTTGAAGCGCGCGCCGATATAAACGCAAAAAACGGCGAAGGAAAAACCGCTTTAGATACGGCGAAAGAAAATAACAATATGCAAGCCGTAAAAATTTTGGCGGGCAAAACCAAGAAAAAATAAATTTTGATTTTACGGCGGAAGGCGTTTTTGCAGAGTTTATTGCGGCGTATTGTCTGTTAAAAACGTTTAAGCGTTAAGCGGTTTATCGGTTTTTGCCGTTACAAGCAAAGCTAAAAGCAACGCGCTAAATCCTGCGGTAAGTTTCCCTATAACTACGGGCAGTATCATATCTTTATTTACTGCGGCGGTAAAACCGAAATGGTCGCCGAAAGCAAAACCCGCGCCCACCGCAAAAGCCGCGTTTAACAATTTTCCTTTATCGTCCATATCGTTTATCAAAACCGCCATAGCTATTGTGTTTGCCAAAACCGCAAGCAGACCTTCCGCGCTTTTATCGTTAATGTTTAATTTTTTCCCTATTTTTTCAAGCGGCTGCTTTAAAATTTTTGATAGCAGGCGCACTAAAACAAAAGCGCCCGCCAAAAATATAATAATAGACCCTATTATGCCAAACGCCTCTTTTATCGGCGTCATTCCTTTTATTAAAACTATTCCCGCCGCGTCTTCTACGCTTGCTATAGCCAGAGATATTATCAAAAAAAACATAACTATTTTACCGAAAAACAAAAAAATTCTTATTGCGGTTTTTTGAGCAAAAAACAAGCCCGCGCTTACGGCGATAGAAAATAAAATAACGGGAATTAAATTTTTTAACATAAACAAAAAATTATACCCTGCCGCCGCTCCGCCGATAAAGCAGCCGAGCGGTATTGTGATTATTCCCGTTAAAACTCCTTTTGCAATTTGCGGTCTGCTTTCTTCTTTGCAAACGCCGAAAAGATAAGGGATAAGAAAAGATATTGTCAACCCAAGCATTGAGCCTAGTATCAAACCCGAAAACGCCGCCGCGTCGGCATTGTCTGTAAGAGACAGCGCAAGATGATATGCGCCGGTGTCTGAAGCTATAACAGAACCTGCAAACATAGCGCAGTCTGCGCCGAAAAAACTGTAAACAGGCTCTATTATAAAACGCAAACGCGCGGCGGCAACAGGCGCTATGCACAAAATGCCCGCCATATAAATGGCAAGAGTGCCCATCGCGCCAAAGGCTTTGCTAAATTCCGCGCCAAGCCCTAGTTTGTTTCCGCAGGCATAATCTAGCGCCGCGGCAAGCATTAAAACCAAAAGAAAATAAATAATTATATCGTTGATGTTCATAGTTGGGTGTCTTGCAAAAACCTATAATGCTCATCCTTGCCGCAAATTTTGCGGCAGTTCAAAGCCTTTTCGCCGTTGCCTTTGCTGTTAAATTCCCCTTTTGCAAAAGGGGCGGCAGGCGTAGCCTGACGGGGTATTTGCTGTTTGTCTTTGTAGTTACTTAACTGCCTAACTTCCTAGCTGCTTAGCCGCGTCTTTTCCTTTTGCAGTTGTCCGTCATTGTGGGCGACGCGTTCGCGTCAGTTTTGTATGACAGACATAATGGAAAACAACAGATTTAGCCTAGCTGCCGTCTTTGCCGTTGCCTTTGCTGTTAAATTCCCCTTTTGCAAAAGGGGTGGCAGGCGCAGCCTGACGGGGTATTTGCTGTTTGTCTTTGTAGTTACTTAACTGCCTAACTTCCTAGCTGCTTAGCCGCGTCTTTTCCTTTCGTAGTTGTCCGTCATTCTGAACTTGTTTCAGAATCTGCCGTTAAACGTCAACGGCAACAGCAGATACTGAAACAAGTTCAGTATGACAGACATAACGACAACGGCAAACAGCAGATACTGAAAGAGACCCTGAAACAAGTTCAGGGTGACGCTTCGCGTCAGTTTTGGGCGACGCGTTCGCGTCAGTTTTGGGTGACACATTTGCGTCAGTTTTGTATGACAGACATATTTTTCCCTTTTCGCCGTTGCCTTTGCTGTTAAATTCCCCTTTTACAAAAAGGGAAATTAACGGCTTTGTGGAATGCTATCATAAAAAGACAGTTTTTAGAGACGTCCCTTTACTTATACGTCGCCGTGCGCTATCATTTCGCTTATTTCTTTTCTTAGAGCTATAAATTCAGGGTCGTCTTTTATGTCTAGCGCGCGCTCATATGGAAAATAGACGGGAATTTCCGCCTTAATTCTTCCGGGGTTTGAATCCATAACATAAACTCTCTGCGACAAAAAAACGGCTTCCTCTATGTCGTGCGTCACAAAAATTACCGTAGCTTTTTCTTCTTTCCAAATACGGCGCATTAAAAGCTGCATAGAAGATTTTGTCTGCGGGTCTAGCGCGCCGAAAGGTTCGTCCATAAGCAAAACTTCCGGGCTGTTAGCCAAAGCTCTAGCTATTGCAACGCGCTGTTTCATTCCGCCTGACAATTCTTTGGGATAGGCGTTTCTAAATTTTGTAAGACCTACTTTGTCCAAATACTTTTCTGTGATTTTTGCTCTTACGTCTTTTGGCATATTTC
>JAISLV010000092.1 GCA_031277075.1 Endomicrobium sp.
TTGTATATAAGCGTGCCTATAATGTCGGCAGGCAGCAAATCCGGGGTAAATTGTATTCTTTTATAATCGGCTTCAATAGCCGCCGCCAAACTTTTTACCGCCAAAGTTTTGGCAAGACCCGGCAGCCCTTCAAGCAAGATATGTCCGTCTGTAAGAAGCCCTATAAGCATTCTTTCTACGACGTATTTTTGTCCTACAAGAACGTTTGAAATTTCGTCTAAAAGTTTTGAAACAAAAATGCTCCCGCGCGCAATTTTTTCATTTAAAGCGGCAATATCCGCAATGCCTGACATAATTTACCCTCCGATTATTTTATTAAAACTGTAATGCGATTTTAGTTTGCAAAGCGCCCGCCAGCGCTTCTTTTAACGTTCCGTTAAAAATTAAAACTTCGGCGCAAAAAGCGCGGACGCCTTATTATTCCCGTATCGTTCCGCCGCCTTTGACTATATACTTTGTCGTCGTAAGCTCTTTTAATCCCATTGCTCCGCGCGCGTGCAGTTTTTGCGTAGAAATTCCTATTTCGCACCCAAGCCCGAAAACAGACCCGTCGTGAAGCCTTGTCGAAGCGTTTACGAAAACCGCCGCCGAATCTGCTAAAGCTAAAAATTTGTCGGCTCTTTCTCTGTCGTCTGTAACAATAGCGTCGGAATGATGAGAGCCGTATTTGTTTATATGCGCCGCCGCTTCTCCTAAAGAGTTCACTACTTTAATTGAAAGAATTAAGTCGTGGTATTCGGCGTTCCAGTCTTCTTCAGACGCTTCTTTAACATTAGGCAGTATGTTTTTCGTAATATGGCAGCCTCTTATTTCAACGCCGTAATTAAGGTAAAGTTCGTAAAGACGCGGCAAAACTTTGCCAGCAATATCTTTGTGAACCAAAAGCGTCTCCATAGCGTTGCATACCGCCGGACGCTGGACTTTTGCGTTTACGGCTATTTTTACCGCCATATCTAAATCGGCGTTTTTATCTATATAAGTATGGCAGAGACCCTTGCCGTGCGACAAAACGGGTATAGACGAATTTTTTCTGATAAAATTTACAAGCTCTTCGCCGCCGCGCGGTATGAGTAAGTCAACATATTTGTCTAGCAAAAGCAATTCGTTCACAGCCGTTCTGTCTGCCGTATCTATAAATTGTATTGCGCCCTGCGGCATACCGGCGTTTTGACCTGCCTGCGAAATTATTTTTGTAAGAATTTTATTTGAGTTCATAGCTTCAGACCCGCCTTTTAAAATTACGGCGCTGCCGGCTTTTAAACACAAAACGGCGGCGTCAACGCTGACATTAGGACGGGCTTCGTAAATCATAGCTATAACTCCAAGCGGAGCGCGAACTTTTTTTACGTCTAACCCTTCAACAGGAGAGCGCAGCTCTTCTACAACCGAACCTACGGGGTCTGCAAGTTTAATAACGTTTTTTACGCCTTGTATCATATCTTCAACGCGTTTTTCGTTTAAAGTAAGCCTGTCTATCAAAACGCTTGAAAGTTTTGTTTCCTTCGCAGCTTGGACGTCTATTTCATTGTGAAACAATATTTCTTTCGCGTTTTGATTAAGAGCGTCGGCAATAGCCGAAAGCATATTGTCTTTTTGCGCCGCCGTCATTAAAGCAAGACTGCGCGACGCTTCTTTTGCCGCCGCCGCTTTAAGAAAGACCGTCTGTTTTATTTCGCTGTTTTCCATATAAAACTCCGATTTATATCTGGGTTTGCGCGCATATCATATATTACTTATAAATTTTGAAAACAAATTTCAAGCGCGCAGTAGTTTAAATATTGTTTGCAAGTATTAATTTGCCAAAACTTTCCCGTCAGTATCCGTTGAGTTTTGTTTAATCCAGTTTAAAAGCCCGCCTGCAAGCAAAATTTCTTTTTGTCTTTCGGTTAAAGCGTATTTTGCTTTTATTTTTACGCCTTTTCCCGCTATAAGAATATTGAAATTTTCTCCGTTTTTTAAAATTTCGCCCGCGCGCGAAAACGACAAATTATCGCCTTGCTCTATTTTGTCGTAATCCGCAGGGTCTTCAAAAGTAAGCGGTATTATTCCAAAATTTATTAAATTTGCCAGATGTATTCTTGCGAAAGATTTTGCAAGAACCATTTTTACGTTTAAAAATCTTGGAGCAAGCGCCGCATGCTCTCTAGAAGAGCCTTGCCCGTAATTTTCGCCGCCGACAATAGCTCCGTTGTTAATTTTTGACGCTCTCTTTGCAAAATCAGGGTCTAACGCGGAATATGTGAACTCGGAAATTTTAGGCAAATTAGACCTAAACGGCAAAATTTTTGCGCCGGCGGGCAAAATATGGTCTGTAGAAATATTGTCGCCGACTTTTAAAGAGACTACCGTGTCGGTAGTCAAATCAAAAGCGAATTGTTTTAAAGAAACTATATTTGGTCCTTTTACAACTTCAACTTTTTCGGGTTCAGCGGAAGGCGGCTGAAACTGCGCGTCGTCGATTAAAAATCTTTCCGGCATTTTTATTTTAGGTTTTTTATCAAAATATTCCATAGGGTCGGTAATTTCGCCGGTTAAAGCGGCGGCTAAAGCGGTTTCTGGAGAACATAAATAAACTTTTGCGTCTTTTGTTCCGCTTCTGCCTTCAAAATTTCTGTTAAAAGTGCGAAGCGACACCGCTCCGCTTTTTGGAGACTGTCCCATGCCTATGCACGGACCGCACGCGCTTTCTAAAATTCTAGCTCCGCTTTCAATAATATTAAACAGCGCGCCGTTTTGCGAAAGCATTGCAAGCACTTGACGCGAACCCGGCGAAACCATAAAACTTACGTCTTTATTTATTTTTTTTCCTTTCAGAGTCTCCGCCGCTAAAAGCATATCTGCAAGAGAAGAATTTGTGCAAGAACCTATCCCCACTTGGTCTACTTTAAGCCCCGCTATATCTCTTACTCTAACGACTTTATCGGGCATGTGAGGCTGCGCTATAAGCGGGGTGAGCGCGGACAAATCTATCTCTATTTCTCCGTCGTAGTCCGCGCCGCCGTCTGCAATTATTTCAGACCACGCTTCGCCGCGCCCCTGACGGTTTAAAAAATCCCTTGTTATTTCATCCGACGGGAAAACGCTCGTAGTCGCTCCTAATTCCGTTCCCATATTGGCGATAGTGGCTCTTTCGGGGACAGACAATGTCTTAACGCCTTCGCCTGCAAACTCGTAAATTTTACCGCGTCCGCCTTTTACGGTTTCAATTCTTAAAAGTTCTAAAATTACGTCTTTTGCGCTTACCCAGTCTCTTAATTTGCCTTTGAGATTTACTTTTATGATTTTAGGATGCGTTATATAAAAAGGCTGCCCTGCCATAGCGCACGCTACGTCAAGCCCGCCCGCGCCGAAAGCAAGCATACATATACCGCCGCCGGTGGGAGTGTGAGAATCCGAGCCTATCAAAGTTTTTCCCGGAACGCCGAACCTCTCTAAGTGAACCTGATGACAAATGCCGTTTCCAGCAGGAGAAAACACTATTCCGTATTTTGCCGCGATGGTCTGCAAAAATTTATGGTCGTCGGCGTTTTCAAAACCGCTTTGCAAAGTGTTATGGTCTACATAACTTACTGAAAGTTCGGTTTTCACGCGGGGCGTTCCCATAGCTTCAAATTGTAAATACGCCATAGTCCCTGTGGCGTCTTGCGTAAGCGTCTGGTCTATTTTCAAGGCGATTTCCTCGCCGATTTCCTGTTTGCCGCTTATTAAATGAGCGGAAATAATTTTTTGCGCAACGTTCACTCACATTCTCCCTTTACCCTAGATTTTATCGTCAACCCCGTTTGCCGCGTTATGAAAATATTACGAAATCCATTTGAGCAGCCTTATAATTCCCATTTTTGCAGATTGTTTGTGCGCCGAAACATTCTTTCTGAACTTTATATTTTCTTTATTGTCGCGATAATATAAGTAAGCCTTTAAAAGCATATCTTCATTTGACATCGTCGGACGCCAATTTAATTTTTCTTTAATTTTAGACGTATCAAAAATAAAATCTTCGGCTATCATTTTGTATTGATACGGACCCAAAGGCGATATTTTCAAAAAATACGCGGCTTTCATTGCAAATATAGCCAAGCCTTTGGGGAAAGCCGCGACCCGCGCTTTTGTGTTGCCGCTTTTTTTAATAACGTAATCGTAGACTTCTTTAAAAGATTTTACGCCGTCGGAGCCGATGTTAAAAATTTCCGTCTTTGGATAATTTACGGCTTTCAAACAAGCGTCGACCAAATCTTTAGCGTATATAAACTGATAGACGTTATTTCCGCCGCCCACAGTCCACACTTTGCGCCCCTCGTCTATAAACTCAAACAAAATAGCCAAAAGACCAAGACGACCGCCGTCCATAATGGTAGGACAACGAATTATAACGCTGTTTATACATTCGCGGTAAGACTACAAAATTTTTTCGCCTTCTAACTTGCTTTTGCCGTATATTTCAACGGGGTTTGGGACGTCGTTTTCTAAAACGGGACGATGAAAATTTTGCGCCCATAAACAGTTTGAAGAAGTAAAAACTATATTTTTTACGCCGTATTTTTTGCAATAGCTCGCTATATTTCTAGTTCCTTCAACGTTTGAATTCCAAAGAAATTTTTTATTTTTTACCGCGTGAGCCAAAATAGCGGCGCAGTGAAAAACGCATTCAAATTTATTGTTAGAAAAAACTTTCTCAAGCAAACTTTCGTCGCAAATATCGCCTTTGACGCTTTGCAAATTTTTATGCTCAAATTCGTCTTTTTCAAGGTCAATATTGACGCATTCAAAACCTTTGTCTATCAGAGCTTTTTCTAAAATACCGCCGAAAAACCCGCTGCCGCCGGTAATCAATACTTTTTTCATAAACTCCCTTTTTTTATAAACGACGGTAAAAATTTGATACAATTCTAACATATTTGAAAAACTATGTTCAATAATGTTTTAGGATAATGTATGTTTTTATGTAAAAACCCCGCGATTTTTAAAGTATTTGCGCTCTGCGCCGCCGCATTTCTTACGGTTTTGCTTGCCGAAATTTTTATTTTTAATTATGCCGCCGTATTTAAACCTAGTTTTCCCGTTTCAGTAGTGGATTTAAAAACTGCCAAGGGAAATCCGCAGGATTTAGTTTTTTTAGACAATGCGCTTCATTTTAATCCGCAAAGCCAAGAGGTTTCTCTGCAATTTGACGATATAAATATCCCGACTGAAACTATAACGTTTGAAGTTTCCGCAACATTCGCTTCGGTTGTCCGCGGAAAAATTTATTTACAAGACACGCAGTTTAAGCAAAACTTTATGGAAACTTATAATGTTTTGTTTGCGCCTAACGGCAAAAAACAAATTGTTTTCGCCAAAATAAAAAGCTATGGAAACTTAAAATCGGCGGCGTTTAAATTTAATAAAATGCCCGGAATGCCTTTGACTATAAGCGCGGTAAAACTAAATCAAGCAAAACCTTTTAACTTTTCTTTTTTGCGCTTTTTTTTAATTTTGTCGGCGGTTT
>JAISLV010000095.1 GCA_031277075.1 Endomicrobium sp.
TTTAATTATGTTTTCAAACTTTCTCACAAATCAAACACGTCTCTATCTTGTATATGGCGTCTGTCTTCACTTAAATGAACTGTACTAGAGTTAGCGCCCGCTTTTTCGCATAAAGCGGCGGCTTGTATTACGCTTGGAAATTCTTCTTTCCTTGCCTGTCTTAAAGTCGCTACGTGGTCTATGTTAACTCCCAATTTGATCATTGATTTCCCTATCCGCCAAATTTATTATTTCGTTTGCAATGTCCGTTATTTCTTTTTTGTCTTTGCCTTCAACCATTATCCTTAAAAGGTTTTCCGTGCCTGAATAGCGCGCTAAAATTCTGCCGTCGCCGTCCAATTTTCTTTCATATATTTTTATAAGGCGCGAAACGTTTTTAAGTTTTTCTATCGGAATTTTTTGCGATACTTTTTTGTTGATTAACACTTGAGGAAACTTTTCAAGCCCGTTAAAAAATTCAGACATCTTTTTGCCCGTATCGTTTAATGCCGACAAAATCATTACCGCGCTCAACAAACCGTCTCCCGTATCTAAAACGTCTTTAAAAATAAAATGCCCAGACTGTTCTCCGCCAAGAGAGGCTTTGTGCTTTTTTAAATCTTCAAGCACGTATCTGTCGCCCACCTGCGAAGTTATGACCTTTATTTTTTCTTTTTTTGCGGCTTTAAAAAGCCCGATATTTGACATAACCGTAGCGACGAGAACGTTGTTTTTCAGTTTCCCGTTTCTTTTTAAATGCGCAGCCATAGAATAAAGAAAATAATCTCCGTCTTTTATTTGCCCGTTTTCGTCTATACAAATTAGTCTGTCGGCGTCGCCGTCAAAAGCAAAACCGCAAAACGCTTTATGTTTTTTAACGGCTTTTGCGGCTATTTCAGGATGAAGCGCGCCGCAGTTTTTATTTATGTTTTTGCCGTTTGGCTTTACGTTTAAAAGCGCGACCGACGCGCCGAGCTTTTTTAAAACTTTAGGCGCGCACTTAAAAGCCGCGCCGTTTGCGCAGTCTAAGACTATTTTTTTACCGTTCAAGTTCCCCGCGCGAAAATTTTCTACGACAAAATTTTCGTATTCTTTTATAAGAGCGTCGTTTTTTTTAGCGGATAAAGTTTTATTAGGACGTATAGATTTTGCGCCGTATTGAGAAATTTTCTTTTCAATTAAGTTTTGAGTTTTATCGGTAAGTTTTAATCCGCGATAGTTAAATATTTTTACGCCGTTGTCTTGATACGGATTATGCGAAGCTGAAATTACCGCCGCGCCGCAAAAGCGTTCCTGCGCAATTCCTTTACCGCGGCTTCTTTGACGCGTTAAGAAAGCCGCCGCCGAAGTAGGCATTACGCCGCCGAAAACAACCTTAACGCCCGACAAATTCAACCCTTGCGCTAAAAGTTTCTGAATTCTTTCGCCTGATTGGCGCGTATCTCTTATTATAAGGAAGGGCTTATCTTTTTTGCCCAGCTTTGCGCCTACGGCTTTGCCTACGGCTAAAAGCGTGTTGTCGTCAAATGGAAACTTTTTCGCGTCCCCGCGTATGCCGTCTGTTCCGAAATATTTCATATTCAATCCGATTTAACAAAAAAGTTTAAAAAAACTATACGCCGTTAAGTTGCTCTTTGCCGTTTCTCAGCCGTTGCCTAGCCGCTCTTTGCCTTTGCCGCCGTCAGCATCATCTATAAGAAATATAGAGCCAAACAGCTACCGCAAGCCCCAAAGCTAAAAGCCTTAACTGCCAATTATGTTTTATTCTTTTCAAAATTTTCTTCATTTTATTTTAACTTTCTCCGTTTGTAGATATTATTTCTTTGAGTTTTGCAACGGACAGATTTCCTCTAAGTTTTCCTTTATGAGCTATGGAAATTTGACCTGTTTCTTCTGAAACCACAATAACCATAGCGTCGGTAATTTCTGAAAGACCCAAAGCCGCCCTGTGTCTTGTTCCGTAAAGTTTAATGTCGGCGCTATTGCTTAAAGGCAGCAAACAGCCCGCCGCCGCTATTTTGTCGCCGCGTATTATAACCGCGCCGTCGTGTAAAGGAGCCGACTTATTTTTAAATATTGAAAGAAAAAGTTCCCTAGAAATTTCCGCGTTTAAAATTACGCCCGTTTCCATAAAATTTTTTAAGCCCGTGTCTTTTTCTAAAGCTATTAAAGCGCCCGTCATTGACGCGCTCAAATCTTCAGACGCTGAAATAATTTCATTTATGTATGAATCTTTAAGACGGGAAGTTTTTCCGCCGAATTGTCCGCCAAGCTGAGCTAAAACGTTTCTGATTTCCATTTGAAAAACGATGGCAAATATTATAACGGCGGCAACCCAAAAATTTTCAAGTATCCAGCTCGTAGCCGCAAGTTTCATAATGTTAACGATAAAAGTAACCGCTAAAACTACTAAAATGCCAAGCATTATCTGCATAGCCCTAGTGCCTTTTATAACCAAAATAATTCTATAAAAGACGTAAGCCATTACAAGAATATCAAGCAGATGGGATATATATGAAGAGTAAATATCGGAAATAGTTTGCAGCATCGCATTCTCCAAACGGAAATTATATTGATTAAAATCGGCGGTTAACGCCCGCGCCAAAAGCCAAATTTAAAGCGTTTATCGTTTCTTTCACGTCGTGAACTCTTATAATATCGGCTCCGCAAACAGCGGTTAAAACGTTTGCCGACACATATTCAGAAATAGTGTCGCCCGACGTCTCTCTTACAAAACGTTTTCTTGAAACCGCTCCGACAACCGCTCCGAGCGTTGAAAACACGCTCATATTTTTAATAAGTTCTAAATTGTGAAATGTGTTTTTCCCAAAACCTGGACCCGGGTCTACGGAAATAAAATCTTTTTCTATGCCAAAACTTTGCGCGTAATTTTTTCTTTCTTTTAAAAATTCATAGATTTCTGAAATGCAATTTTTATATTGCGGATTTTTTTGCATATTTTGCGGAACGCCTTTCATATGCATTAAAATTACGCCCGCTTTTTGCGAAGCTATGAGTTTTGCAAGTTTGTCTTTGCCGCGCCTTAAAGCAAATATGTCGTTGACAATATCGGCTCCCTCTTTCAACGCTATTTCCGCAGTTTCGTATTTATAAGTATCTATTGAAATTGGAAGTTTAACGGTTTTTCTTATTTTTTTTAAGGCGGGAATTAACCTTTTGATTTCTATTTTTGCGTCTATAAGAGCCGCGCCGGGACGAGAAGATTCCGCTCCTATATCTATTATTTTTGCGCCGTATTCTTCAAATTTTGCGGCTTTATCAGCCGCGTCCGACGCATCCGTTAAACCGTCGCCTGAAAAAGACGCGGGGTCTAAATTTATTATGCCCATCACGGCGGTATTTGTTAAATCAAGCGACGAATTTTTATACTTAAAAACCTTTTTATTTATAATTATTTTTTCAATTTCCGACGCTGTTTCTTTTAACCCAAAAGGCTGAAGAGAAAGTCTTTCAATTAATTTTTCAGCCTGTTTTTTAGTCGCAAACAAAAGAGCGTTAGAAAAGCCTTTTTTAAACCTGCTCACGTTTTCGCTTACGGACGCGTCCGCGCCGCTTGCAATAGCGTCTTGTTTTAAAATGTTTGCCGCTCTGTTGTCTATATCTTCAATAATTATCGCAATGACAGCGGCTTTTTTTACAAACAACTCTATAACTTTCGGGGCGCAGCCCGTATTTTTTATAAGAGAAACGGCGTCGTTATGGTTGTTGACAACGGCTTTTCTAACTAACATATTAACCCTATTTTAAAAATTAAAAATTTTCTAGGCAAAACTGCAAAATGTCTGCGGCGGCAATAAAATTACGATTTTAAAAGCGACAAGGCTTCGTTTCTTGTGCGGACGTCTTTTAAAAAAATTCCGCGCATAGCCGACGTCAGCATTTTAGAACCCGGCTTTTTTACGCCCCTCATCGTCATACACAAATGCTCGGCTTCAAGCGCAACCATTACTCCGCGCGGCTTTACAGACTCCATTATCGTATCGGCGATTTGTTTAGTAAGCCTTTCTTGCAGTTGCAGCCTGTTTGCAAAAACTTCAACCAGCCGTATAAGTTTTGAAACGCCTATTACGGCGTCTTTTTTTGGAATATAAGCTATGTGCGCCTTGCCGAAAAAAGGAAGAAGATGATGCTCGCAAAGAGAATAAAAAGCCACGTCTTTTACTAAAACGATTTCTTCGTAGTCTTCTGTTTCATAGCTGACGCTCGCTATTTTTAAAGGGTCGCCAGCATAGCCCGACAAAGCCTCTTTATAAAACTGCGCGACTCTTTCGGGAGTGCGTTTTATGCCTTCTCTGTTTAAATCTTCGCCGAAAGATTCAAGCAAAAGAGAAATTGCTTTTTGCGCTTTTTTTTCGTCAAAATTAAACGTTTTCACTTACGGGAGTTCCTTTTATAACAGGCTCTTTTTTATCTCCGCCGCCGTCTAAAGACCCTTGCTCGTCGTCTTTTTTGGCAGGCTCTTCTTTAGCTAAAGGTTCAAGCTCTTGCCCGTTTATAATTTTGTCAATTTCTTGAGCGTTAAGAGTTTCTCTTTCAAGCAAATACCGCGCAAGTTTATCAAGTTTGTCTCTGTGTTCGGATAAAATTGCTTTTGAAGTGTTTTGCGCCAAATCTATTATATTTTTTATTTCAGAGTCCACAAGTTCTGAAATTTTTTCGGAATGCTTATTTTCTCTTGTAATGTCGCGCCCCAAAAAAACTTCGCCTTCGGGCTTTTTAGTGACCAAAAGACCTAGCTTGCCGCTCATCCCAAGTTCTGTAACCATGCTCGTAGCTATGCTTGTAGCGCGCGCTATGTCGTTTGAAGCTCCGCTTGTAATATCGGCAAAAACAAGTTCTTCGGCTACTCTTCCTCCAAATAATACCGATATTCTAGACATCAGCTCCGTCTTTGAATGCAAAAATTTGTCTTCCGTCGGCAAATTCAAAGTGTATCCTAAAGCCTGCCCTCTTGAAACAATGCTCACTTTATGCACAGGGTCGGTATTGGGCAAAAATTTTCCAACTATAGTATGTCCCGCCTCGTGATAAGCTATAACCTTTCTTTCATGCTGCGAATAAACCCTTGACTTCTTTTCAGGTCCTGCCATCACGCGTTCAACGGCGTCTTCAAAATTTTTCATCGTCACCGTAGTTTGATTTTTTCTTGCGGCAAGCAGAGCCGCTTCGTTGACGACGTTTGCCAAGTCGGCTCCGACAAAACCCGGAGTTCTTCTCGCCACGACGTTTAAATCTACGTCTTTATCGGTTTTTACGTTTCTAGCGTGAACGCCTAAAATTTGTTCTCTGTCTTTAATATCCGGGTGAGGAACGTATATTTGTCTGTCAAACCTTCCCGGACGAAGCAAAGCCGCGTCTAAAACGTCCGGTCTATTTGTGGCGGCTATAACTATTACGCCCTCTTTTGAATCAAACCCGTCCATTTCTACTAACAGTTGGTTTAAAGTCTGCTCTCTTTCGTCGTGTCCGCCGCCTAAGCCCGCAAATCTTTGTCTGCCTACTGCGTCAATTTCGTCTATAAATAAAAGACACGGCGCATGCTTTCTTCCGTTATCAAATAAATCTCTTACCCTTGAAGCTCCTACGCCGACAAACATTTCAACAAAATCTGAACCGCTTCCTGCAAAAAACGGAACTCCCGCTTCGCCCGCAACAGCTTTTGCAAGCAAAGTTTTACCCGTCCCGGGAGAGCCTGCAAGCAATACGCCTTTAGGAATTTTTCCGCCGAGTTTTTGAAATTTAGCGGGATTTTTTAAAAATTCTATTATTTCCTGCAATTCTTCTTTAGCTTCGTCGCAGCCTGCGACGTCTTTAAAAGTCGTTTTCGCGCTGTCGTTGTTGGCAAGTTTCGCTTTTGATTTTCCAAAAGACATAGCCTGTTTTCCGCCGCCCGCCATGCCGCGCAAAAACCAAATCCAAACGCCTATTAACAAAAGAAAAGGAGCCCAGCTGATAAGAAACGTAGTCCAAAACCCGCCGCGTTCCGTGCCTGAAAATTCAAGCACTTTATTGTCTTCCATATCTTTTATAAGGTTGGCGTCTTCCATAGGAACGGTTTTAAAATTCTTCAAAACGCCGTCTTTGTCGCGGAACTGCCCTTTTATAATGTTTGGCGAAACGACGACCTTAGAAACATTGCCCGCTTTTATCTGCTGTTTAAACTGCGAGTATTCAAGCGAAACTTCAAGCGTTCTTTGCCGCGCGGTGTTAAACATCATCAAAATGATAACTGCCAAAACTATCCAAAATAAAAAAAACCAAGGACCTTTTTGCCGATTAATTTGTTTCATGAAAGCGCCTTTTTTTACCTTTTTATTTTTTACCTAAAAACTTTGCGATATAGGGCAAACCTCTGTATAAACCGTTATAGTCTAAACCGTATCCTACGACAAAATCGTTCCCCGTTTCAAAACAGAAATATTTAACTGGAACGTCTATAATTCTTGCGCATTTTTTGTTAAGCAGCGCGCAAGCAGACAGGCTGCGCGGATTTTTGAAAGAAAACTCTTTAAACAAAAAATCTAAAGTCCGCCCGGTATCTACTATATCTTCTACTATTATTACGTCTTTGCCCGACAAATTTTCCTGCAACCCGTAAATTTTTTTAACGTCGCCTTGCGAAAATGTTCCTATATATGAACTCAACGAAATAAAATCAACCGAAAAATCAAAATCAAGCATTCTTATTAAATCCGCAAAAAAAACAAAACTCCCGCGCAAAACGGCGACCATAACGACGTCTTTACCTTTAAAATCTCTTGAAATCTGCGCGGCAATTTCGGACACGCGTTTTTCAATATCGTCTTTTGAAAACAATATTTTAACCATTATTGTATTTTGCCCTCTGCCAGCAAAACCGCTCCGTCTTTGCCGGAGTAAAGCCTTTTATTGTCAGAATTAAACTCATGCTTAACGTCTAAAGACAAAGATTCAATAGATAAAATTTTATAATTTCTGCACTTATATACGCGCGAATTTCCATATTCGCCGGCAACGTACATTTCAAACGATAAAAGCAAATGAACTGCGTCTTGCGTAATTTTAGAATTTTTTGAAGGAGAAAAATAAAAGCTTCTAAACGCCGTATCCGCGCTCCCAATATTATATGTTTTACATTCTGCGTAACAATTGACATTTTTATAGACAAAAGAAATATCGGGATACCCTGCTGAAACTCTATGTCCTCTTTTATTCTGCGGAACGCCCGCTTTTATGCCTGAATAAGTTAAAGCGTCTATAACAATTTTTTCTACGTCATTTCCAACTTCGTTAGGACGCGTCCTATTAATCCCATTTTTATTTATTTGTTTTCCTGCATACCGCATAGAGAGCTTCAGTATTTTAAGCAACTCTTTATGCGCGCCGTCCGCATGATTAAAAAATAAAACTTCTTTCCCTGTCAAACCTTTTACTACCGCATTAAAAGGAATGTCTTTTAATGGTTTTAACATTTGACTAACTACTTGCTCAAGCCGTTTAACGTATTTTTTGTTATTGTCCATAACTTATTTTTGAAACAAAACGATTCTATTCGTATTTGTCCCTTTTGAATTATTTTTGACGCCCCAGATGTTTGCGGTTTTTGTAAATTCCTGCTTGTTTATTATAACGGCTTTGCAAGAAAAACCGGCGGCTATTCCGATAGGGAGTATCTCTTCGTCTAATTTTATTTTTCCGTTTTTTATTTCTCCTACTTCAAAAGCCACAAAACCGCCGTATTTAATCACCCTGTATAATTCGTCAAAAACTTTCGACATAACTTTCCGCCAGTCATTCAAATTCTTTGACATTGTAATTTTTGCCGCGGTTTCGTTTTTAGGTATTGAGTTAAACCACAATCTTAACCAGTTGTCCTGCGCATATTGAACTATATCCAAAAACGGCGGAGACGTTACAACCAAATTTACGGAATTATCACAAATATAAGGCGTATATCCTGCGTCGCTTTGCAAAAATTTTGCGTCGCGCGAAGCGTTTTTCAACGCCGCAATATCAGACGCAGAGAGGTCTTTTATAAGCGTTTCTGTTTTCTTTAATATAAGCTCTTTGACGTTCCTATATTGCGGAACATGATTTAATTTCTCATTTATTTTAATCTGCCTTTCCTGCGAAACCGCCTGATTTGGCGGCATTGAATAAACCGAAAAAAAACCTTTTGAATGTCCTGTTAAACGATTTGTGGCTATCATTCGTATCCATCTGTCTAAATCGTCCTCATTTCCGCCGTCTTGCCTGTCTTTAAGATATTTTTTCAACGACAGAATTTCGGACAATGTGTCTTTATGGTAAAACATTGATAAATCAATATCGGCTTTTAAATTCCTGTCAAACGGTATCTCTTCCAATCTTTTTTTTACGTCGGCAAATACTGGCGCGGCAAGCCTAGCTTTTGACAAAATCTCGCTTATCGGATTTATATCGTTTGACACAACCTTTCTGTTGAGCAAAGCCGCTTCAATAATAGTAGTCCCGCGCCCGGCAAAGGGATCGTAAACTACATCCCCTTCTTTCGTCAGAAGCTCTATAAAAAATCTGGGAAGCTGCGGTTTAAAACAAGCTCTGTAAGATATTTCGTGCAGACAAGAAGCCTGTCT
>JAISLV010000121.1 GCA_031277075.1 Endomicrobium sp.
AAAATAATAAAACAATAATAATATTTTTCATAATAATCCTCCAAGGTTTTTAATAAAAATCATTCTTACATTTTAACTTTTTAAGCAACAAAGGTCAATAATACTGCAAGGAGCGCGTCTTTGGGTCTTAGTCGTCATATCGCAAAAGGCAGACGTATAATAATATCCGTTCCTTTGCCGAGCCGGCTTTGCGCTTTTATCGAACCGCCGGACATCTCAATCACCTGTTTTGCTACGGTAAGCGACATTCCTAAGGCTTTAGCTTGTTTTGTAGAAAACAAAGGGTCAAAACACTGTTCTAAAGTAGGCTCGTCCATTCCTTTTCCTTCGTCTGAAATTTCTATTGCCGCTTCGCCCGCGTCTAGATATGTTTTTACTGAAATTCTGCCGCCGTTTTCCATAGCTTCTTTTGCGTTTTTTATTACGCTTCTTATCGCCCGTTTAAACCTTTCTGCGTCGACGCTGACTTTGACGCTTTCAAGCTGCGCGTCAAAATAAATATTTTCTTCTCTCTCTTGCGCCAAAACTTCTTCAATTAAAACGCTTAAATCGTTTTCGCTAAACGCAAGCCGTTTTACTCTGGTCATATCAAGCAGCTCTACTATCATAGCGTTTAGTCTGTCGGCTTCGCTTGAAAGCATTTTAAGCATTTTATTAGGCGTTTCGCCGTCAAGTTTGACGGAATTTTTAAAATAGTAGACTATGTTTTTTATGCTTGAAAGAGGATTTTTTAAATCGTGCGAAACCGCCGAAGCGAACTTGCCTATTGCGTCAAGTTTCTCGCGGTTAAGCTCTTCTTTTTGCTCGGCGGTTTTCATATTCTAATCCTCCAAAAGTTTTACAAGCTGGGAATTGTCGCTTGACTTCTGAAAAAATACGGCGTTTTCTTTCAATATTTCGTTTTTTTGATTTTCAAAGTCCGTCAATACTATAAGTTTGCGTTTAAGCTCTTTTTCTTTGAGTTTTTTGATAAAATGCTCGGGGTCGCATTCGCCTTGCAAATCGCAAATCACGGCTTCGTAGACAAACCAATCGGGGAAACGGAAAAAACTTTCCGAAGTTTGATAATAAGAAGCGTCATAGCCTTTTGCCACTAGCGAAATTTTTAAATTATTTGAATTTATAGTGTCGGAACTTATTATGGCTACTTTCTTTTTTTTGCTGCGGCTTAAAAACATTTCAAGTTCCGCCCTCGTAACAGGAAGCTCAATATTTTTAATTCCGCTTACGGCTAAAGACTGCTCGCCTAGAGTTATAAGACTGTCCGATTTGCCCGACGCTTTTATTTTTTCTATGAACTCGGCGTTTGACGGCGATAAACTTGTAAACATTATCTCAGGCAATCTGCGCGAGGCAAACGCAAAAGCCTTTGAAGAGTCCGCCGCGCTTAAAACAGTGTATCCGTAAGATTTCAAAATTTGCGACAATCCGCCCGACGATTCGGCGTCAACGTCCACAAGAAAAGCCGTCGGCTTTGACGCTATTTCCCTTATCGTGCTTAAAACGTCCTCTATTTCAAAAGGCTTGCTTATACATGCAAAAGCCCCTTCCTGTATAGATTCTCTTATCAAATCGTTCATAGCGTAAGCGGTCATCATCACAGTTATGGTTTCGGGGCTTATTTTTTTCATTTCTTTAAGCGCGTCTACGCCGTTTAGTCCCGGCATTCTTATGTCAAAAAAAGCTATGTCAAAAACGCCGTTTTTAACAAACTCTAAGGCTTCTTTTCCGTCTTGCGCTATTTGAACGGTATGCCCTTCTATTTCAAGAATGCTCGCCATAGAAAAACGCAATCCCTCTTCGTCGTCGGCTATTAAAATATTGAGTTTTTTATTCATATCCATTTTTACCCCAGAGGAAGCGTTATTGTAAACTTTGTTCCAAGCCCCTCGACGCTTTGCGCCGAAATTTTTCCGAAATGCGCCTCTACTATTTCTTTTACTATTGAAAGTCCTAGTCCTATTCCTTTAAGTTTTGTTGAAAAAAGAGGCTCAAAAATATGCGATATGGTTTCTTGACTCATTCCCATGCCGTTGTCTTCTATTGTTATTTCGGCGTATTTGGGCGTCTCGCGTTCGCATATTGTAATTTCGCCGCCGTTTGGCATAGCGTCTTTCGCGTTTGAAACGATATTTATTATCACTTGCGTCATTTTGTCGGGGTCAAGCATAACTTTAAATTTTCCGAACTTTTTTACAAGCCTTATATTTGCGGGCAGAGGCACGTTTGCCACAGCCTTTTCCATAAAATCGTCCATATAAGTTTCAAGTTTATTAAGTTTTTTTGCTTTTGAATAATCCAGCAAATCTGTAATAATTTTATTTGCTCTTGCGACGTCCGCCGAAAGCATTTCAAGCATTTTTTTCGTTTTATCGTCTTTAAAAACGCCTGTGCGCGTAAAATAATACGATATGTTTTTAAGGCTGGCTAAAGGGTTTCTAAGTTCGTGCGCCACAGACGAAGCAAGACGCCCTATAGTCGCAAATTTTTCGGAACGCACAAGCTCTTCTTGTATATTTTGAATTTTGTTTAAAGTCTCTTCAAGCTCTTTGCCGCGCTGTTCAAGCATAGCTTTAAGTTTAAGCAAATCCTGTTTTTCGCTGTTTAATTCGTCGACGTAATTTTTTAAATCTTGCGCCATAGAGTTAAAACTTTCAGCCAAGTCGCTGAGTTCGTCGTTCGAAGTGAGAGGCGCTCTGTAAGATAAGTCGCCCGACGCTATTTTTTTCGTGCCGTCGACAAGCTCTTTTATAGGAGTGACTATGGCTTTTACGAAAATATTTGCGATAAGTATGCTTAATACTACGACTATCAAAGTGATAGTCAAAACGGTTTGCGAACTGCTGGTTATTTTTTTATTTACGTCTTCAAGCGTTACGCCCACTCTTATCAAACCCACTATTTCGCCTCTGTCGTCGTCTCTTATGCTATTGTTTGCAAGGGAAGCGCCCGCTATTTCTTTTTGCTGGTCGTAAGATATTACTGGAACGATAACCTCATAGACGTCAATATTTTTAAGTTTATAGTAATTTGCCTTGCCCGCTTTTGCCCCAAAAAGCACGGCGTCTGAAATGTCGGGCTTATTGTAAAAAAGAAAATCGCTTATTTCAACGCTGTTTAAATGAGATTGCCCAAGCGCGGATATATTTATGTCGTAAATAACCGCATATGCGACGTCTTCGTCGGCTTTTCTTGCGTTTTCCGCCAAATTATTCAGATAATCTTTATCGGGAGTAATAATATTAAAATTTGAATTGTCCGCTATTGTTTCGGCAATTTTTTTGGCTCTTTTCTCAATTGAAGCCTGCAAAACGTTTTTTTGAGTATAAATGAAGAAAGCAGTCAGAGCCAGCGCGGTAAAAACTACGGATAGAGTTATTACGGAGATGAATTTAAATTTCAGGCTGAAATGAAGTTTTGTTTTCATGTTTGGGCGTCTTGTAAAAACCCTAACGCCTATCCTTGCCGCGCCTTTGGGACGCTGCCGCATATAGAGATTGTCCCTTAGCGTCATTGCGGTATTTTCGCGTCAGAAAATTTGTCCGTCCTTACAAAAAAATCAGCCGACGATAGGGTTTGAACCTACGACCTGCGGTTTACAAAACCGCTGCTCTACCAGCTGAGCTACGTCGGCGTCTTTAAAAGAGAAAGCGCAAGCTATTTGAAAGCCGAAAGATAAAATTTAAAAAAATACGTTTCATCGCGCGGCTAGAATAGAAAATAATTATACTTTTTAATTAAATCATAGTCAAAAGCTAACTGCGCTTTAACTGCGCCGTTTATCGCTGTCGCCAACGAAACGCCATTTATTCTTCCGTCAAAATATCGCCGAGAGAAGGCGTTTTTTCGGCGTTTGCGTATTTTTTTACAAGTTCTTTTTCTCTTTCGTATTCAAGTTTTTTTATTGAAGCTTCAATTTTTCTGTCTTTTATGTCCACTTTTATTATTTTTGCTTCAACTTCGTCGCCCTCTTTTACAAAACGTTTGTCTTTATCTTGATTTAAAGAACTTATCTCGTTATTTTTTATTAAAACCTCAACGCCCGCCTCAATCTCGACAAAAACGCCGAACTCTGCGGTTCTCGCCGCTTTTCCGCTTACGATAGCTCCGACTTTATACTTTTTATACGGGTCGGGCAGCGTATGTTTTATTGAAAGAGAAATTTTTTCTTTCTGCGGATTTACTTCCAAAATCATCACTTCTATTTCGTCGCCTTTTTTTACAGCGTCTTCCGGGCGTTTCACTTTTTTAGTCCACGAAAAATCGCTTATATGAACAAGCCCTTCTATTCCCTCCGGCAGTTTTACAAAAGCTCCGAAAGGCATTAGGTTTGCGACGATTCCTTTAACTTTTGTCCCGGGAGCGTAATGTCTAAAAGCCTCGTCCCAAGGATTGGGCTGCATTTTTTTTACAGAAAGAGCTATTTTTTTATTTTCCTGATTTACTTCTATAATTTTTACTTCAATTTCGTTTCCCACTTTAACGTTTTTTCTAAACGCGGCGTCGCCGTCGTTCCAAGCGTATTCTGAAATATGAAGCAGCCCTTCTATTCCCTGTTCAAGCTCTACGAAAGCTCCGTAATCGGCTACGGAAGAAACTTTGCCTTTCATAATGAGACCTACGGGAAATCTCTCGCGCGCGGAATCCCAAGGCTGAGCCGTCAAACTTTTCATATTTAAAGAAATTTTTCCGCTTGCCTTATCAACTTTCATTACCTGAACTCTTATTTTTTGACCTTGATGCAAAAGGTCTTCAACTTTTTTAACTTTATACCAAGCCATCTCGCCTATATGCAAAAGCCCGTCTATGCCGCCCAAATCTACAAAAGCTCCGAAATTGACAATTCTTGCCACTGTGCCGTCAACAATTTGTCCTTCGGCTATACTTTCTAAAACGGAATTCCTTTTCGCCGTTTTTTCGTCTTCCAAAATTTTTCGGCGGGAAATTACTACTTTCTTATCTTTTCTGTCAAATTCGGTAATTGTCGTTTCGTAAGATTTTCCTACGTATTTTTCAGGTTCTTTTACAAAATGCGTATCTATCTGGGAAATAGGCAAAAAAGCGTTAACGCCGCCGATGTCGGCTATAAAACCGCCTTTTACCGTTTTTAAAATATGGGCGCGGGCATGCTTGCCTTCTCTGTAAAGTTTTTCGGCATTGTCCCAAGCCTCTTTTTCAACGACTTCTCTGTATGAAAGAACGGGCTGCCCATGCATATTTAAAACTTTCACTTTAACGCTAGCGCCCTGCTTAAGCTCTGACGGAACATTCCCTTCCTCAAATTCGTTTTTTGGTATAAGCCCTTCGGACTTTATCCCCAAATCAACCAAAAAACCGTCCTCGTTTTCGCCTATTATCGTTACGACAATTTCTTTGCCCGCAAATATGCCGCCCGAAGCGTCGTAATCTTTCATAAGGTCTGCCATGCTTACTTCTTCGTTTTCTTCAAATTTAGTTATTGTCTTATCTAAAGCCATTGTTTTCTCCGGTTTTTTTAATTCTAACTCGCCGCTAAATAATCAGCGGTTAAAAAATTCCATATTTTACGTTTATTGAACTTTATTTTTGTTCGTCCTTATTCCTGCGGCGGCGGATTTGTTTCCCGTTTTTGAGGCGCGCCTCAAGCCTGCGCTTGCCGTCAATTGCCGTTTTATCTCCTCCTTTACCTGCTTTATTATCCAGCCGGGCGTGGAAGCGCCCGCCGTAAGCCCGATTTTTTTTTGCGGCAGAGACCCTTGAGACAAAGTCTCTTTAAACCATTCGGGTTTTATTTCGCTTACCGTTTCTATGTGGCGCGTTTTTGTTTTTTGAGCGCAAATTTGGGCAAGCCTTGTGGTATTGCCCGAATTTTTACCGCCTATGACAATCATCAAATCAACTTTCGCGGCTAACTTTTGCGCGGCGTTTTGTCTGTCAAAGGTCGCTTTGCATATTGTGTTATAAACCTTTACTTTATAGCGTTTTTTTAAAGATTTTACAATATCTGAAAAATTTTTAGGCGTCTGCGTGGTCTGGCTTACTATATTTATATACGAACTTTGCCCGTTAAATTTTTCGGCTTCAAAAAAATTTTCAATGACAAAACATTTGTCCCCTCCGTAAGAGACGAGAGCGACGACTTCAGGGTGTTTTTTTTCGCCTGCTATAATTATGGTTTCGCCTTTTGAAGCGAGTTCCGTAACGATATTTTGAGCTCTTTTTACAAAAGGGCAAGTGGCGTCGATAATTTCAACGTCTTTTTTTCCTAAAAGCTCCTTGTGTAAAAAAAGAGGTATGCCGTGCGTGCGCAAAATTATTGTCGCATTTTTAACTTTTTTTGCGTCTTTCAAAGTTTTAATCCCTTCTTTTTCAAGCCTGTCAACTTCTTGCGGGTTGTGTATGATAGGTCCTAAAGTATAAGTTTTTTTATCGGCGTTGACCGCGTTTTCGGCAATGCCTATCGCTCTTTTTACTCCAAAACAAAAACCAGATTTGTCGGCTACTTTAATTTTGGTCATATCTTCCCCCGTCTTTAACGCGGATATTATCTATAATTTCTTTGCGCCATTGGCTATACTTTATTTTCTCCGGATGTAAGGCAATCAGTTTATCGTATAATTTCACAGCTTCGGCGCGCCGTCCAAGCTGATTATATATTTCGGCTAGATTGTTTAAAGACGGCTCCCTATTTGGCGCTAATGTAAGTATTTTCTCATATATATTTTTAGCGTCTTCATATTTTTTTTCTAAGGCGCAAACCCAGCCCAATATTTCCAAATATTCCATCTCTCTTTTTGATTTGTCAACTTTATCAAGCTCGCCTCTTGCTTGAGCAAGCATTCCCCGCCCCGCGTAATATTCCGCAAGTTTCAGCCTTGCTATTTGAGAGTCGCGGCTTTCTTGCACTACAACCGAAATAAAGGTTTCCCTGTCTTTAAACTTTTGCAGCTGAAACATTTGAGCAAAAGAAAACATAAGCGCAAAGACGGCAAGAAAAAAAGTCAAATATTTTTTTATTGCCGCTTTTTTTGCAAGCGCGGTAAAAAATTCAAGATACGCTATAATTAATCCTATTGACGCCGCGTAAATTCTGTGCGGCAAATATTCGTTTATTACGATAAATGTAGGAGCTAAAAAAATTATAAACCAAAAAAATCCAAACAAAATAATCTTTCTTTCGCCTATTTTAAAGATAATTGACGCAAATATAGGAATAAAGGCTATAGCGGAAGAAATTATAGTCAACGGCGTTATGGGCAGCTTGTCGGCAAAAAGATAAATATGCGACAGTATTATAACGTATTCAATATAATTGAGAAAAACTCTGCATTGGCTAAACACGCTGTAAAAAACGGACGGCGCGCTTAGCGGAGCGGAATTTGCTAAAACCGAATTTCTTATAAACGCATAAACCATCGCGGTTAAAAGCGCGCCCGTAAATATTAATAACGCTTTTTTGCGCATATTTTTAAAAAATAAAAACGCAAATACGGGCAAAAGGATAACCAAAGAAACCGCGCTTTCTTTTGTCAGCAAAGCCAGAAACAATAAAAAAAGCGCGGCAAACAAGTTTGCGATTTTATCCTTATTACAATAATTATATAAACATATAAAAGATGAAATTGTAAAAATTGCAAGCAGAGAATCGTTTCTTCCCGGTATCCACGCTGCTGCGTGCGCAAAAGCGGGGTGAACGGAAAAAAGCAATGTAAATAAAAACGTAAAAGTCTCGTCAAATTTAAATTTTCTTAGGAAAATAAACAATAAAAAAACGGAAAGCAGATGAAATAAAATATTAAAAAAATGATGAGACGCGGGCGAGTCGCCCAAAATTAAATTGTCGGTTAAAAATGAAAGCGTCAAAATAGGTCTGTAATAATCAGACGCTCCGCCCATATTGAAAACGGGATTTTTAAAGATTTCAGGTATGTTTTTATAACTTGAAATAAAGTTTTTGTTTTCAAGCAGAAAAATACTGTCGTCAAAAGACGTATAGTCAAAAAATACGCATTGATAATACAAAGCAAACATCAAAACAAGAAACGCGGCATATATCGCGGCTTTGCAAATATTTAAGAAGTTTTTCATAAAAATCCTTAACGGCGGCAACGAATGCGGCTAAGCGGCTAGGCAGCTATGCAACGGCTGAAACGGCGCAACTGCTATAGCGGCGCGACGCCCCGCCCCTTTTGTCGTCACCCAAACCTGACGCGAACGCGTCACCCAAAACTGACGCGAACGCGTCACCCAAAACTGACGCAAATGCGTCACCCAAAACTGACGCAAAGCGTCACCCTGAACTTGTTTCAGGGTCTCTTTCAGGGTCTGTCTTTAAATCAGTCAACAGCAGATGCTGAAATAAATTCAGCATGACGGGCAAAGGCAACTACGGCAACTGCTGAAACGGCGCAACTGCTACAACGGCGCGCCGCCCAATAGCCTATAGTCCTGACGCGCAAAAGAAAAAACTAACTGTGAAGCCGTTGCTTTTTTGCCGTTGCTTAGCTGCCTAGCCGCTTAGCCGCATTTTTTGCCGCCTCATAATCTCTTCACCGCGTCGAGAACTTTTTGCGACAGCGCTGTATAATCGTCTTTTGTGAAATTTTCAGGCGGGTAAATGGGCGCGCCGAAAGTTATTTTTATTTTTTTAAATTTAAGCATTTTATCGGTATTTTCTATTTTTACAGGAATTAAAGGAACTTTGGCATTGCAGGCGACCATTCCCGCTCCAGCTCTAGCTTTGCCCAAACGTCCGTCTTTTGAACGAGTGCCTTCTGGGAACATCAAAAGCAGTTTTCCGCTTTCTAAAAGAGAAAAAGCGTTTCTCATAGCAGCCATATCTAATGAGCCGCGTTTTACGGGAAAAGCGTTTGTCTGCCTAATCCCGCGCCCAAAAACAGGAATATCAAACAGCTCTTTTTTCGCCATAAAATATAGCGGGCGTTTTAACGCGCTGCCTGTTGCAGGCGGGTCAAACCAGCTTATGTGGTTTGGCGCTATAATTGCTCCGCTTGAAGACGGAACGTTTTCTCTGCCTTTTATTTGCCATCTG
>JAISLV010000025.1 GCA_031277075.1 Endomicrobium sp.
ATAGAGTTTCCTTTCACTTTGGCAGGGGCAAAGAGATTTGTGAATATGCACTACAGGAATTTGTTGCCTGAAATAGTAAACAGTCAGGGATACAACGCAAGGCTTAGCGGCGCAAAAAAAATAATAAGAGCAAGCATTGCGGGTTTTACGGCGGGACTTGTAATTTCATCTTTCATCGTTTCGCCTCTTGCCGCTTTGGCGATAGGCGCGGTAATTGGAACGCTGGGAAACATTTCTGTCCATTGGTCTCACAATGCGGCAAACCCCGTCAATCCGCTGGAATTTGGGTATGCAGGTAATTTAGATGAAAATCAAATACGTTTAAGACCGAGATTTCAAACGGAAAAACTTAAAGATTTCATAGAACGGCTTTCTCCGAAAGAAAAACGCGCGGCGGCAGAACTTATACGCAATATACATACATATTATAGGGAACCTGTTTTTATAAAAACTGAAATTGCGCCTTTGAGATATCAAGATTTGATGCCGTTTGAACTTGAATCTTTTGAAAATGCGACTTTGTACGATATTATGAAAATCGCTAACGACATGAAACCTTACAGTGAAACGGTTATGCCGTTAGCTGAAAAAATGATTTCGCAGCTATGGTTTCAGGGAAGAAATTCAGGCAATGAAAATTTTGAAGAGCTGAAATACAGAATACAAAACGATATTCCCACAGAAATAACTTTCATCTGTATAGCAAATCAAAACAGAAGCGCGGTCTCGCATATAATTTTTGAAGATTTATTAAAGAAGAACGGAAACAAAAATATAGTTGTCAAATCTGCAGGCGCAGGATATACCGACCGGTTAAGCCAATTTTACGGAATGAAGATAAGCAGAAACCGTTTAGATAGGGAGTACTCTTACGACCTTAAGAAAAATTACGGCGTTGACGAAGACATAATAAATTCTTTTATTTCCGAAGAAATGACGCCTGAACATATAACAAAAGCGGATTTTATAATTGCGGCGGAAAATTCCTTGCTAAAAAGCATTGAGGAAATGCTTGAAAGCGCGCCGTCTTTAGAAAAAAAGCCGCGCGTATTATTGTATGAAGATATTGTTCCAAATACTAGCGATAGGAAAGCCACAGTTTCAATGTATATAGACAGAAGAAAACAAGACGAGCTGGTTTCCACCCTATATGCTTTTTCTAAACAGTTTTTTGTCAATAATGAGCAAACGGAAAACGCTTCTGACATTTCGCAAGGAGTATCCGACAGCAAACTTACTCTTCCTATTATAACGGCTTTTGTCGTAAACCCGTTAAAATTTTTTAACGTCAACCAAAGAACCATAGAAAAAGCCGTTGCAATTGCCGAGCTGCCCTTAACTACAGCTGCAGCATATATCCCTTGGTTTAAGGAAATATTTATAAATTGGCATAGCGGAACGCAAGAGCAAAAAGATAAAAGAGACAAAGGTATAAAGCAAATAAGAGCCGCTATGAACGCGGCGGTTAAAGAAGCCGTCATATCGCGTTTTAAATTTATCCGCGCTCTGCAATTTATAACATTTGGCATAGCGGTCGCGATAAATGCAAATATAAAAGCGCATGTGGAATATAATTTAGCCACTCGAAGAGATAATCTTTTTATAGATTTACAAATGTGGGATAATGCGGCTATTGCGGGTTTCATTTATGAAATGGATTTAATAGGAGGAATAAGCGATTTATTGTTTAAAAAAGAAGCTAGAGACTTTTTTGCTAAAGTGAGCAAACTTATTGAAAATCTAAATGAGCAAATAACAGAAGAAGAGCGCTCAAAGCGTATAGCCGAATACTTTAATACTAATTACGACTTCTCATTAACTAGCTCGGATATAGAAAGCTATATAGCCGCAAAAACAGAATATAAACTTGTTTTAGAAATATACAAACGGCAGTTGGCAAAAGATTCTGTTTTTATGTCAAATTTTAACAGAGAACAATTTTTACAAGACAATAAAATAAAATATAAAATAGAAGACGGTAAAACTATAATT
The DNA here is from genome assembly GCA_031277075.1 of Endomicrobium sp. Lineage (GTDB taxonomy): Bacteria > Elusimicrobiota > Endomicrobiia > Endomicrobiales > Endomicrobiaceae > JAISLV01. Next base: position 1,993 of record JAISLV010000025.1, read on the forward strand.
GAAATGCCTGACGGCAACGGTATCCCTCTTGATTTTATATTAGATACTATATTTAACGGCAAATCTCAGCTTCACAGGCAAGAAACTGACGCGAATATGCAGCCTACAAAGGCAAGAATAGTAAGATCTTTTATACAATTTGATTTTAAAAGAGTATTGTTTAAAGACGACGATGAACGCATGAAAGCATTGCAATGGGTAATTCTTGTATTGAATAATTCATACAAACCAAATAGTTTGCTTCTTCCTGCTCAAAGAATATTAGAGAGGTTCAAAGATTTTAATGGAGGAATTATGGACGATACTGTTGAATGGCAAGCCCGTATAGAAAACGCTCTCCACTATATATCTAAGGACATTTCAGAGAGAGGAAGCAGCGGCTCGTCTGAAACTCCAATACGTTTTTTTAGTTTGGAAAAATATGAGCAGACAAGGGAAATTATACTTGAACTAGATGAACTCTTGAGTTCGGATAGCGGGTTCTTATCGGTATTAAAAACAGGACGCAACGGTTTCAACTTGAATATATTTCAGCCAAATAATGAAGATATAAAAATTACAAAAAGTAAAAATGGAAAGTATATTTATATTGTAGGCAAAAGCGCGTCCAGCGTGGTTGCATATACGTTTGATATTGAGAAGAATGCGGCGCATGCTTTTTATATTGATAATGAAAATGAGGTTTTTAGATTTAAAGGTATTATCCCTAATTTAAACCCTAACAAAGATAAAAAACATGTACCGCAGTTGGAAGCTGCTATTATAATTTCATTGATAAAAATTATTGACGATAGCATAGATTCTTTACGCAAAAGCCTCGCTAGAGGAGAACTAGACGGTAATACTATATTTGATTTGGAAGAATACATATATCGGCTTAAAAAGTATCAACCGTCTAATGCCAAAATAAAAGAGTATGATGCTTTTAGAGAGAGCCTTGAGAAAATTGCATTGCAAGATGAGGAAAGTATTATATCTTTTGCCATTGAAAGCAAATCTTTATACTTTGACAGCGCTTTGGCATCCATTGTTGATAACATTGCAAAAGCTGCTGAGAAATCCTTAGCTCACGCTAATTTGCGAAAATCTTTTATTGAACATTTGGTAAAGGGAAAAGGATGGTCATTGCCAAATATGTCCAAAGAACAAATAATGCAAAGTTGCATACAGCGAATATTGGATACAAATTGGCTAGACGATCTTGCCTCAGATTCAGATAAAGCTAGAAAAGAACTCATATATTACGCATTTGGCGAGCTTGATGAAAATGAAACAAAAGGTTTGCTGGAAATTATAAAAAATATGGCTTTAGTTCAAAAAATAGCGCTCAAATATTTAAATAATCCTAAAATTAAAATAGATAAAAACGCCCCTCACGCCAATAATGATTTTATAGATATGTTGAAAAACGAAGGCATTGTGCTAGACAGGAAGAACAGAAAGCAGATTAATATGCTTGTTCAGAGGTTGTTTGTTCATAAATTCGACATAAAGAGAGGAGAATACCACTTTCAATGGATAAATGAAACGTTAAAAAAAACAAACAACCCAATTTCCTTTGACTTTGGCGTTAAGAAAGCCGCCGTTCTTCCTGCGACAAAAAAAATTATACAAGAAAGAGGATATAAAGGCGTTATAAAATATTTATACACGGGCGCAAAAGAGCTAATTCCGTTTATTTTCAAACCTGCGGCAATTTTTGCCCGGCTCCATACTGATATTACGCAAGACACGCAAACCGCATTGGCTGAAAGAATTAAAATATTAAAAATTATAACATTTTCTTTATCAATCGCTTCTACGGCGGCTGTTTTATTCTTTTTTCCTCCGATTATTACTTTTGCGCCAATATTTAAACTTGCGTTAGCTCTTATAGGCGTTTTTGCTTTTTCAACGACTTTTTTCGGCGTAATAATACATGGGGTAAATAATTTTATAGAGGATATACGATACAATATGCGATATAAAAAAATGCAACAACCTTTTTCTTTATTTACAATAGAAGAACTTAACGGCAAAATTGCAGATTACGAAATTGGCGAAAATATTAGTTTGGACTCCGATATTGGCAATTTGTTAGGAAACGGGCAAGAAATAAAAAGTTTATTTGAAACAACGGATTACTATAAAGACGGCGGCGAACTTAAAGTAAGAGTTCAACGGCTGCTTGAGCTGTATTATTTTAGAGCTATAGAGCAAAAAAACGAGCAGTTGCAAGACTCTTTGATAAATTTACTCTATGGGTTTTATAAAACCATAGATTCTTTGGATTTTCAAGAGGGCATAATCTTTGTCATAGAAGAAAATAAAGGTTCAACAATAAATCAGGCGCAATATGAAATGTTGAAATACTTCTATGCGTTTAACGCCATAGCGTTAGACTCTGATTTTGACGGAAAAAATTATATACGCAGAATAAATACTCAAAAAAGAATAATCCGTTATTTCTTATCGGATGAAAACCCGCAAGATTTAATAAAAATTGAGCCTAAATCAGCGGAGGGCATTCAGACGCAAATATCTAAAAACGCATACCTTGAAGTTGCGCATTATGAGCCTGAGGCGTATTTTGATTTCCAAAAATCCAGCGCTTTGTCTGACAAACAAAAAGAACTCTTTGCGTATATTTCACAAATCTCTATGACAATTCCGTATTTTTTGAAAGAGATTTACGCTGTGGGCATCACTAGAGAGATTGGGTATCCGCATATTAAAGTTTTAAACGATAAAAAATATTTATACGATGATTTTGTTTTGAGCAAAACGCTGCCCGCCGAATATAAAATATACGCTTTGCTTAGAGCGGTTTCAATGGAAGATAATCCGTTTAGCGCAACCTACAGAATTAGAGGTCTTATTGCGCGCTTGCGCGCAGAAAACAATAAGGAAGCGCTCATTTCTCAAGAGACTGAATCAGAACTTGCCGTAGGCGCGGAAAAAATATTAAACGAAGCGCAAGCGCGCAAAATTTCTACGGGCGACGAATTCTTGGATTCTTTGGAAGCAGAGATGCTTTTTGCGGCGGCGGCGCTCTCTTTGCATGGGAAATATTCAGACGTCAATTTGGGCGATTTCTTAAAACAGCTCAAATATACTTTTGTAAAAGACGGAAATACGCAATATATAATAAATGTTACAGGAAACGAGCAGGCTGAACTTTTTAAAGTAAATATGAGCGTCGGCGCAGAATATATTAAATCAATTAAAGCTCTGGTTGAAACGCTTTATCAAAGAAACAAAGGCATTCAATCGGGCATAGAGGAAAAAGGTTTAACTCCCGCCGTCAAAGGATATATGTCTTTAATTCAATCTGTGAAAAGAAATATTACCATGTTTATTATTGTTCTTGCGCTTAGCATTGCAAATTTTGCGAACCTGCACGCCAGTCCCGTTTACGCCGCAGCTATGGGCATTCCCCGTTCTTTTGCGCAAACTATAAATATATACGATAGAAATGTTGTAGATGTAGCCAAGCCGTTCATCAAAATTATTTCGCCCGTTAATAATGCCGCTGAAGAATTTCTTAAAAATGTAGGACAAGACGACGCGCCTGCGGGAATTGCGTGGGAACTTGTAAATAATGCGGGTAAAGCTGAACTCGTCATTAAAGTGGAAAGTTTGTCTACCCCTGAATTTAAGAAAAAAATTTCAGAGCTGCTTACAAATAAATTGGAAAATTTTAAAGATGAAGCCTCAAATTTTCTTCCAGACGATATAGTAGTCGTATATAAAAACGCAAGTGAAGCCGTAATTACAAGCAAAGAACATTATATAAGGCTTTCACATGAGGCTAATGGAACTAACCTTGATATTGAAGTTTTCGGAATGGATCCCGCAGAAGAAAACTATTTTAATAGCAATAAAATCAAAACTGAAATATTAAAAAAGCAAACAATGTCCTTGATAAGAAAAGAGGAAAAAACTAAAACAGCGATAGACAAGACGGAAACAAAGCAAAGGGTAACCCCGTTTGCGCTAATTGCGGCGTCGGCTTTAGGCATTATCGTTCTTTCGGCGTTTTCCCGCGCGTTTAGAAAGGTTTTCGGCTTTTTAAAGAAAAAAATTACTATGGTAATTCTGAATTATTCCGTTGTAAAAAATAAATCCGTTTTTGAAGATTTCGCGCGCGACAACGCAGCCGAAACAAACGGCGCGATTTATGCTGAAATGTATATTATCAATGAAATGCCGCAAGATAAAGAAAATTTCGGATTTAAAAACACGGGAATTAAAATAGACGGAAAAAGCGTTTGGATAAGTTCAAAAAGCGGGTCTCTTGTCGTTTTTGCTCAAGACGCCGATTTTGCAGACATAGAAGAAGCGGTTAAAAACGAAAACGCAAAAATTACCTCGGAACTTGCGTCCCTTATAAAGCGCGCTACGGGCAAATCCGTAAAAGGAAAAATTCTCATAGACTTGTTCAATGTGGAAACAGGCGCAAAAAAAACGTCGTATTCTTACGATGAAAGCGGAAATATAAAAGCTTCTTTGGCTGCGCAGGACGCAAATTTTTCAGGGCTTAAAGATTTTAGCGCAAGTTTAAGAGATATACGAAACGCCGATATGGCGGCAGCCGTTCAAAACATTTATTATTTTTTAGACAATATTAAAACCGCAAAAGATTTAGAGCTGTGCTTAGGCGATTTCCAAAACGTAGGCAATGGGCAAATCATTTTAGATTACGGCGCGCTGCAAAATTTTTTAAACGAAAATCAAATAAAAGAGTTTTTTAAACAGGCGCGTTTAAACGGCGTAAAAATAATAGCAGATTTGAGAAACGCGCAAAAAGTCTCAGATTTAAAAATTTATCTTAACGCGGGTTTTGACGGAGTGCTTACTAAAAACGCCGACGATACGCTAAACGTATACGATTTTGCGCTTGCTTCTTCTGAAAAAGCGTTCGTTATAGAAGGGTATTTAGATTCCCGTCAGCTTA
>JAISLV010000086.1 GCA_031277075.1 Endomicrobium sp.
CTCCATATCGCCAAATATCCCAAAACTGCGGCAAATACCGCAAATAACTGAAACTTCAACATTTTTGAGTTTTAACCCTCTTAAAGTTTTAAGATGTTTGCTTTCAAGTTCAATGGGAATTAAAGCGGGCGACAATTCTTTTATAGTATGTCCAAACAATTTTGCAAAATCGTATCCTTCGCCCGTAGAACCCGTAGATGGATACGACAGACCTCCTGTAGCTATTATTACTTTTTTTGATAATATTTCTTTGCCGCGCTGCGAACGCGTTATAAAAATTTCATCGTTTTTTGAAACGGAGTTTACTGAAAAATCGGAAATTATCTCGCAATGTTTTTTTGCTTCTTTTATTAAAGCGTTGACTATGTCTAAAGCTTTTCCGCTTTTAGGAAAATAACGACCGCCCCTTTCAAGTTTGCAAGGAACTCCTAAATTTTCAAAAAAAGAAATTAAATCGGAATTTGAAAAAAAAGAAAAAGCGCCGTATAAAAATTTGCCGTTTCTAAACGCTTCTACAAATTCTTTTATATCGGCGCTGTTTGTTATATTACAGCGTCCCTTGCCAGTTATGGATAGTTTTATAGCCGGGCGGGCTTTTTTTTCTAGCAGAATTATTTTATATCCGTTTTTCCCCGCCTCTATAGCCGCAGACATTCCCGCAGGTCCCGCTCCGATAATTGCGGCGTCGTAAATTTGCGCCATTAAATTAAAGATTTATAATCGTCTGCGGACAATAGTTCTGAAAGTTCGTCCGCGTTTTTAATTTCAACTGTAAACAAAAAACCTTTTTCATATGGGTCTTGATTGATAAGTTCCGGCGCAGACAAAACTTCTTCGTTGATTTCAATTATATCCCCGCTCAGCGGCGAATATATGTCAAATGCGGATTTTACGGATTCTATCACGGCTGTCGGCTGCTCTTTTTTTACGGATTTTCCTATTTCAGGCAGCTCGACATGAACTATATCCGTAATTTCATGCTGGGCAAAATCCGTAATGCCTACTTTGGCTTTATTTCCTTCAATTTTGACCCACTCATGAGTTTTCGTAAATTTTAATTCTTGCGGAATATTCATTATCCCCCCGTCGTTATAGTTTTTGCGATCTTGCGGTTTTGCGCGGCGCGTCCGCGCAGGAAAACGACCGCCTGAAACTTTTTAGAATTCTAGCAAAAAATTCTAAATTTGAGAATATAACGATACCAATTCTATTGCGCTTACGGCGGCGTCGGAACCTTTATTGCCGCTTTTTGTCCCCGCTCTTTCTATCGCTTGTTCAATGCTATCCGTAGTTAAAACGCCGAAAACCACAGGTATTTTCCCCTGTATGCTTATCGCGGCGACGCCTTTTGAAACTTCAGCGGCGACGTAATCAAAATGCGGCGTAGCTCCTCTTATAACGCAGCCTAAACATATAACCGCGTCGTATTTGCCGCTGTCGGCGACTTTTTTTGCTGCGGCTGGAATTTCAAAAGCTCCGGGTACCCAGACAAGCGAAATGTCTTCGTCCGAAGCGCCGTGTCTTTTTAACATATCTTCCGCTCCGCTTACGAGCTTGTTTGTAATAAGTTCGTTAAACCGCGACGCCACTAAAGCGAATTTCTTTCCGTCAGCCTTCAACTGCCCGTTAATGATTTTCATACAATTTAAACTCCTTATCTGGCGTCTCTAAAAACCCTAATGCCCGTATTTGCCTTGCGCCTTGAGACATTGTCTATGTAGCATTTCTGCATCAGAAAATTTGCCCGTCCTTGCTCTTAAGACGCGGCTGAACTGCCGCAAAATTTGCGGCAATTACAAACATTATAGGTTTTAGAGACACCCTATCTTTTGCCGTTGTCAGACCGTCTCTAAAATATGCCCCATTTTTTCTTTTTTTGTTTTTAAATATTTCTTATTTGCGCAGGAAGCGCTTACTTCAAGCGGCACTCTTTTTGAAATTTTTAAACCATAACCCGAAAGCCCGACGACTTTTCTTGGATTGTTTGTCATAAGACATATACTTTTTATCGCAAGTTCCGACAAAATTTGCGCGCCTATTCCGTAATCTCTTAAATCGGGCGCAAAACCAAGCGCAATATTTGCTTCCACAGTGTCAAGCCCTTTTTCCTGCAGATGATAGGCTTTTAATTTATTTGCCAAACCTATTCCTCTGCCTTCTTGATGCATATACAAAACCACGCCGCGCCCCTCTTTCTCTATGGCTCTAAGAGCGGCTTCAAGCTGCTGTCCGCAATCGCACCTAAGGGAATGAAAAATATCGCCTGTCTCGCAGGAAGAATGGACTCTCGTCAAAACGTCTTTTTTACCTTTTACGTCGCCTTTTATTATCGCAAGGTGCGTTTCTTTTGTTATAACGTCTTCAAAAAGTTTCAGTTTAAACGTTCCGTATATTGTCGGCAAATCAACGCGCACTATTTCCTTGACAAGTTTTTCGGTTTGTCTGCGGTAATTTATAAGGTCTGCTATTGTGAGGATTTTTAATTTATGTTTTTTTGAGAATTTAATCAAATCAGACATTCTTGCCATTGTGCCGTCGTCGTTCATAATTTCGCAGATGACGCCGGCAGGATATAAGCCCGCTAAACGCGCCAAATCAACGGCGGCTTCCGTATGCCCCGTTCTTACAAGAACTCCGCCTTCTTTATATCTCAACGGAAAAATATGCCCCGGACGCGCAAAATCTTGAGAATTCGCTTTTTCGTCTATAAGTTTTTGAACTGTAACAGCTCTGTCATATGCGGAAATTCCAGTAGTAGTGCCTATACGATAGTCTACGGAAACGGTAAAAGAACAGCCTTTTTTTTCCGTAGATTTTTCCACCATATTGTCAATTTCAAGCTCGCGCAGACGTTCGTCTTTCATAGGAACGCAGATAAGACCTCTTGCGTATTTTGTCATAAAGTTAATCGTTTCAGGCGTAGTTTTTGACGCCGCGCAAAGCAAATCCCCTTCGTTTTCGCGGGACGGGTCGTCCACAACGATTACGGGTTTGCCCGCTTTAACGTCTTTTATAATTTCTTGAATGTTTGCAAAATCCTTGCTTGTCTTCATATTTATTTTTGCTCTCCCGCTTGCCGCCGCAAAACGCAGTTTAAAATCCGTTTTCTTTCAAAAATTCTAAACTCATTGCGCAGTCTTTTTTATCTAACGCTTTTTGCGCGTATTTGGCTAAAATGTCCGTCTCAATATTTACTAAATCGCCGCTTTTTTTAAATTTAAAAATCGTATTGTTAAAAGTTTGAGGTATTATAAAGACCTCAAACTCCTGCGTAAAAATCTTTGAAACCGTCAAACTTACGCCGTCAATAGCTATTGAGCCTTTGTCTGCGCAATATCTTTCAATTTCTTTTGGCAGAGAAAAAACTACTCTAAAAAAAGACCCTAGTTTTTCTATATTTTTTATTTTTGCCGTCGCGTCTACATGTCCGCTTACTATATGCCCGCCAAGCCGCGAAGACAACTTTAACGCTCTTTCTAAATTCACGAACGCGCCTTTTTTTAAAAGCGAAAGATTTGTAATTTTATCGGTATTTGGGCTGTAATCGGCGCAAAAGCGATACTGCTCGGATTTAACAGCCGTAAGGCATACTCCGTTGACAGACACGCTGTCGCCTACGGCAATATCGTCTAACTTAGTTTTAATGGCAATTGCAGAAGACGATATTTCGCAGACTTGCCCAATATCTTCTATTAATCCTGTAAACATTATTTGTTCTCTATTTTCCCAGTAAATAAAAAATCCGCGCCTATTTTTCTTACTTTCAAATTTTTTACGTTTAAAGCGTTTGAAATTTTATCCGCGCCTCTTGCGCCTACAACCGATACGGCGCCTGCGCCCCCTATAATTTTTGGAGCGGCAAACAAATAAATATCGTCGACGCATTTTGAAAACAACGCCGACGAAATAACTCCGCCGCCGCCTTCTATAAGTATTTTTTTTAAAGACAACTCTTTTAGCTTTTGAATTATAACGTTAAAATCTTTTTTTGCCGCTTCAATATTTATAGGCGCATATATCAATGGAACAGACGAATCGGTTTTAGTATCAATTTTTACGCCGTCTTGGCACAGTATTACTACGGGAGCGGAACCGTCAAATATTTTATAATTTTTAGGAATTTTTAAATGCGGGTCTATCACTACTCTTACGGGATTTCTGCCCGCTCCATATGACGTTAGCGACGGATTATCTTTGATAGCCGTGTTAAACCCCGCTAAAACCGCGTCGTATTTTGTCCTCAATTTGTGAACGTAATCTCTTGCTTTTTGCGAAGTTATCCATTTTGAATCGTAAGTTTGCGTAGCTATTTTCCCGTCAAGGCTCATCGCGGCTGTTACTGAAATTTTCGGTTTGTCTTTTAAATGTTTAAAATAATCTTTT
>JAISLV010000171.1 GCA_031277075.1 Endomicrobium sp.
TCGCTTATAGCAGCTCCGATTTTTGCATTAATTTTTTTGCCGCAAGCTATTATAGCAATATTTTAAAACAATATAATATATATCCATAATGAACAAAACATAAAAACTACATATTATACTATCGCAAATTATATAGGCTATATGCAAAACGCTTTTATTGTCCACAAAACCGAGAGATTTAATATAAGAGGCAAGGAAACTGTAAGCGGAAATTGTAAGTATTATATAAACGATTTGTCTTATAAAAATTATTTATACGTCGGGTTTGATTTTGACGTAGGCAAACAACTTGAAAATCTCGTTTATTTAGAGCTGCGCAGAAACGGGTTTTTAGAGACACCCATATATAGCGCGTGAAAAGATTTTGTTAGGAATAGTTTTGCAATGAGCAAAGAGTATGTGTCGGGCGTTGGGGGAGCGGGCAAAGCCCGTTTTTTATTTAAGCGTATATCAGAGGGAGGATTCTCAAATACGCGCGTTTTTGCTTTTGTCAAAGACGAAGAGCTAAGCTCCTTTTATGAAGACGTTAAAACTTTCTTTGAAAATCAAAACGGGAAAATAGCAGCGTCGCAGAAAGGGACGATTCCCAAAAGCCCAACTTCCGCTTTTGAAGTTCTTTTGCTTCCAGAAGACGACGTTCAGCGTCAAGTTTTGACTGTAGACAAAATAAAAAATCTAAACAACTTCATCGTCTGCGCGTCGGATATTTCTATAAACTCGCCTTTGCCAAACCCTTGCGTTGAAAGCGGCGTTTTGTTAAAACAAAATCAAAATATTAAGTTTGCAAATTTTGCCGCTCAACTAATCAAAATGGGATATTCCCGCGTCAATTTTGTTGAAGACAAATTACAGTTTTCAGTGCGCGGAGACATTATAGATATTTGGCCTGCCGCAAACGAAACGCCCGTCAGAATACTTTTTGAATACGAAACCATAGACGCCATAAGAACTTTTGACGCAGGCGCGCAATTGTCAAACGGGTTTATTGAAGAAATAAAAATTTTGTCCGTAAACGCTTCAGAAAATACAGCCGTTATCAAAGACTACTTCAAATTACAAAATGGAAATCCTTGCGTTGAAAGCGGAAACGGCGGCGGAAAAACAAACAATGCCGACGCCGACCGCGCTTTATTGTATTTTGATTATATTATTTCGCAAGAAGAAGAGGAAGAATATAAAAATTTTGATTTAATTGTAAATTCGCCCGTCGACAGAAAGTCTGTTTATCAAGGATATAAAAGTTTTACCGGGTTTCAGGGAGATATTAATTTTTTTGTAAATTCGCTTAAAAGTTTTGCAAAAAGCGGCGTCAATATTAGAATTTATTGCGCAAATACCGGCGAACAAGAAAGAATAGCGGACATTTTTTACGACAATAAATGGGACGGCGCGTCGCCTGAATTTTTTTACGGCGTTTTGTCGGCGGGTTTTTATAATGAAAATGAAGAGCTTGCGGTAATTTCAAGCCGCGAAATGCTCTATAAGAAAAAGCCCGCCAGCTTTCCAAAAATTAAAGGCGGAAGACGCCTTGAGGGCATTTGGGAAATATCTTTAGGCGATTTTGTCGTGCATGAAAAATACGGCATAGGACGCTTTAAAGGTTTGAAAACGATTTCCCGCGACGATAAAACTTCAGAATATCTCTGTATTGAATACGCCAAAGGCGACAAATTATACGTTCCGCCCGAAGAAATAAAAACCGTAAAAAAATACGTCGGCGTTGAAGGCGTAAAACCAAAACTCTATTCTATGGATTCGTTTTCTTGGGAACGCGCAAAGTCGCGCGCAAGAGAAGCGGCGGCAAAGTTTGCTCAAGAGTTATTAAAACTTTACGCTCAAAGAAGTATGACAAAACGCGCGGCTTACGGGCGGCAGAGCGTTTGGGAAAAAGAGCTTGAAGATTCTTTTCCATATAATGAAACGCCCGACCAGCTTAAAGCCATAGAAGACGTAAAAAGCGATTTTTTAAAGCCCTATCCTATGGAAAGATTGATTTGCGGCGACGTGGGATATGGCAAAACCGAAGTTGCGGTGAGAGCCGCTTTTAAAGTCGTTCAAGAGGGGTTTCAGGCGGCTGTTTTAGCGCCTACTACCATTTTAGCGCAGCAGCATTACAATACTTTTAATAATCGGCTGTCGCTTTTTCCAACTAAGCTGGCAGTTTTAAGCAGGTTTCAAAGCAAGGCAAAACAAAAAGAAATTTTGCAAGATTTGCAGGACGGAAAAATTGACATTGTCGTCGGCACGCACAGGCTATTGCAAAAAGACGTCGCATTTAAAAATTTAGGAATTTTAATCATTGACGAAGAACACCGTTTCGGCGTTAAACAAAAAGAGAAGATAAAATCCGTCAAAAAAAATATAGACGTCTTAATGCTTTCGGCGACGCCTATCCCAAGAACTTTGTCTGCGGCTTTGTCTGGTTTTAGGGATTTGTCGGTAATAGAGACGCCTCCTTTGGGCAGGCTTCCCATAGACACTTCCCTGTCTTTATACGACGAAAAGCTCGTCAAAAATATCATAGAAGCCGAACTTTCAAGAAACGGGCAGGTTTTTTACGTATATAATAAGGTAGAAACCATTTTGACAAAAGCGGCGCAACTGCAAAAACTTGTCCCAGAAATAAAGCTCGGCGTTATTCACGGGCAGATGAAAGCAAAAGACATAGAAGAAATTATGTGGAAATTTACAAATATGGAGCTGGACGTTCTTTTAGCCACCACAATAATAGAATCTGGGCTTGACATTCCGTCCGTCAATACGATGCTTGTTGAAGAAGCGGAAAATTTCGGACTTTCGCAGTTATATCAGCTGCGCGGAAGAATAGGCAGAGAAAGGAAAAAAGCCTATTGCTACCTTTTTTACAAAGACCGTTCTTTAAGCGACGAAGCCGTAAAAAGGCTTGAAGCTATGAAAGAGTTCAGCGAGCTAGGCTCGGGGTTCAGGCTTGCTCTTAAAGATTTGGAAATAAGAGGCGCGGGCGCGATACTTAGCTCAAATCAGCACGGATTTATAAGAGACATAGGCTACGATATGTTTTCAAAATTGCTTGAAGAAGAGGGCAAAAAAGTTAAGGGGGAAACTTTTGAAAGCCAGAAAGAACAAGCCTGTGAAATAGATTTACAGGCAGCCGCGTTAATACCCAATACCTATATAGAAGACGACGAAATAAGAATACTGTTTTATAGAAAATTGTCAGACGCTAAAGACAATAAAAAATTAGAAGAAATTAAAGCTGAACTTATAGACCGTTTCGGCAGAATTCCTTCCGAAACGCAAAAGCTCTTTGAAATAACATCTTTGCGGTTTAAAGCGCAAAAATTAAAACTTGAACGGGTTTCAGAAGACAATCAATACGTCTATATGTATTTTTCGCCTTCTGCGGATTTTTCAAAAGCCGACATTTCAAAACTTATAAACGATTATACGGGCGTTATAGAATTTATCAGCGGCAAAAACTACGCTTTTAAATTGAGAAAAAACCAAGAAACCGGCGACAGCGCGCAATACATAAACGTTTTTATGGACAAATTGAACTTTTACTTGAAATTGTAATAAGAAAATAGTAATATTAAAAATCTAAGTTTGAAGAATCAAACGTTATCAACGCAAGGAGCAGTCAGATGAAAAAAATGTTGTTTATCGCCGCGCTAGCCGCGGCGGGGATTATGGCTTGTAAAGATAAAGCCCCTGTCGTAGCAAAAGTCGGAAGCGCTGAAATTACTCAAGAAACGGTCAATCAAAAACTTGCCGCTATGCCGCCCGCGTATCAAAATTTTGCCGCTACGCCTTTGGGCAAAAAGCAATTTGTCGACAGCATAGTAAGAGAAACCATAATGGTAGAATCTGCAAAGCAAGCGGGAATAGCAAAAAAGCCCGAATATAGCGAAGCGTTAAAAGAGTTTGAAGAAAGTCAAAAAAGGCAGCTTGAAGATTATAAAAACGGTTTGCTTATAGAATCTTATTTAAGAGAAATACAGCCGACTATTACCGCTGCCGACGCCGACATAGAGGCTTATTATAAAGACAACAAAGAATCTTTTGACAATCCCGTAGAATATACGGCAAGACATATTCTCACTTCCGACAAAGCCGCAGCCGAAGCGGCTTTAGACGAACTTCAAAAAGGCGCAAAGTTTGACGAGGTAGTTAAAAAGTATTCCCAAGACGGCGGTTCTGCGGAAAACGGAGGTCTTATAGGTCCTTTCAAAAGAGGCGAACTCGTGCCTGAATTTGAAAAAGTCGCTTTAGAACTTAAAGACAACGAAATGTCGGGAGTAGTCGAAACTCAATACGGATACCATATAATATTGAAAGTTTCGCAAAAAGCTATTCCAGCGGTAAGTTTTGAGCAAGCCGCGCCGTTGATTAAGCGGATAGTTGAAAAAGAAAAGTTTGACAAATGGTTTGAAAGCAAAAAGCAAAGTTTGGGAGTGTCGGTAAATTACGACGCTTTAAAAGACAATGTTTCGCAGCCCGCGCAGGAAGACGAAGAGTATGTTGAAGTTGAAGAAACGGAAACTGCGGCTGCGCAATAAATTAGTTAAACTTTAAAATAAAAAAGGGAGCAAGGACAATGTTTAAAAAATCATTAGCGGCGCTTATTTTGGCGTCAGTATGCGCGGTAAGCGTTTTAGCGGCGGAAGACAGCGACAAAACTTTGGCGGTAGTCAACGGAGAACCGATATTTACTTCAGATTTCAACAATGCGCTTTTACCTGTTTTGGAACAATATAAGCAAAGCGTTCCCGCAGCCCAGCAAAACGACGCGAGAACCAACGAAATTAAAGACGCGGTTTTGAATCAAAAAATTGAAGAGCTTCTTTTAAAGCAGGAAGTGAAGAAACAAAAAATTAAAATTTCAAAAAAGGAAATACAAGAAGGCGTTGAACAAGTGAAAAAAAGATTTCAAAATCCCGCAGATTTTGACGCGGAACTCAAAAAAGAAAACCTTTCTCTTTCCGCTTTTGAAAAAAGACTTAGCGACCAGCTTGCCGCTATGAAACTTGTAAGACAATCCGTTGAATCTAAAGTTAAACCTCCTACGATTGAACAAGTTCAGGCTTTTTACGATAAAGTCCAAATTAAAATGAAAGGCGGAGAAACGGGTCTTCTTCCAGTAGACGACCAGCTTGCTTCAAATTTAGCCGCTTATCTTACGAGAGCTTCGGGCGAACAGGTGAGACTGAGACAGATTTTCATAGCTCTTCCTAAAGACGCTTCCTCCGAAGAGAAAAAAGCCGCTCTTGCAAGAGTTGAAAATGTGAAAAAAGCTATTAAAGACGGCGAAGCCTTTGCGGATGTCGCTTCAAAATATTCCGAAGATGCGGCTTCAAAAGCAAGAGGCGGGGATTTAGGAATAGTAGTCAAAGGCGATTTGTTGCCTGAAATAGATAAAAAAGTGTTTGCTATGGTCGTAGGCGATTATACGAAAGAACCAGTGAAAACCGACACAGGCTACCATTTTTTAAGAGTTGAAGAAAAAAGAGCAAGCAAAGAAATTGTTTTTGACGACGTGAAAAACGATATAGGCGAGCTTCTCTATCAAAACGAAGCGAGAAAAACATATGCCGATTGGATTAACGGTTTAAAGGCGAAAGCAAATATCACTACAAACAAAACGTGGTAATTAAACCCTAAAGAAATGAAAGTTACAGCAATGTCTATACCCCGCATAGCCGTTACATTGGGCGACCCTGCGGGGATAGGCTCTGAAATAGCGTTTAAGGCGGCAAATTCTTTATCGGTTCAAAGAGTTTGCCGTCCTGTTATTTTTGGCGACAGGGGACAATTTCCAAAGGGACAAAGCGCCGTTTTATTATTAAACAGCGCAATTATAAACGGAAAATTCCCAAACGGCAATTTGCCGTTTGATTGTGTAGAAACTTCAAATCTTGGCAAAATTAGTATCGGCAACCCGTCGCGCAGGGCGGGCATAGCGGCTTGTAAAGCCATAGATGCCGCCGTAAAGTTTTGTCTAAAAAATAAAACCGCTTTGGTTACGGCTCCCGTATCAAAAGAATCGTTTAACCTTGCAGGCGCGAAGTTTGCAGGACATACGGAAATGCTTGCAAGTTTAACAAAGAGCAAAGAAGCGGCAATGCTTATGGCTTGCGGCAACATTTGCAGCGTTATGGTTACAAGGCATATTGCTCTTTCAAAAGTTTCAAAAGAGCTTACGGCGGGAAAAATAGTAAATACGGTAAATTTAGCGGTAAAATTTTTGTCGGATATTTCGGGCAAAAGCGGCGTTTTTGCAAAAAAATCTAAAACTTTAAAAGTCGCGCTTTGCGCTTTAAACCCTCATGCCGGCGATAACGGAATTTTAGGGAAAGAAGAAAACGATATAATTTTTCCCGCATATAAAATTTTAAAGAAAACGCTCAATATTTCAAAACCTTTTCCTGCCGACGCCGCATGGCTTAAAACAAAAAACGGCGAATACGATTTAATATGCTGTATGTATCACGACCAAACGATGATACCTCTAAAATGTATAGACGCGCAAAAAATAGTAAACGTCACAGCGGGCTTGCCATTTGTAAGAACGTCTCCGGGACACGGCGTTGCTTTTGACATAGCAGGCAAAAACAAAGCCGACCCAAGCGCAATGATAGAAGCAATATTATACGCGGTAAACAGCTATGCAGCTAAGCGGCTAGGAAGTTAGGCAGCTAAGCAAAAACGAAGACAAGCGACGACGGCGCAAATGCATAGACGCAAGGAACTGTCTTTGTCATCCCCAAATGTCTCTGTTGAATACCTGTCTTTTGCCGTTGTCGTTTGTCTTAGCCTAGCTGCCTAACTTCTTAGCTGCTTAGCTGCATTTTTTGCTCTTTGCCGTTTCGTCGTAGTCCGTCACCCTGAACTTATTTCAGTGTCTGCCGTTTATTATTATTGTTGATTTCCTTTTTTTCTGTTAGTACGCCAAATGTTTCTGTCGGGTATCTGACTAGCAACTATTTTAACGGCAGATTCTGAAATAAATTCAGAATGACGGCAAGGAACTGTCTTTGTCATCCCCAAATGTTTCTGTCGGGTACCTGTCTTTTTCCGTTGTCGTTTGTCTTAGCCTAGCTGCCTAACTTCTTAGCTGCTTAGCTGCATTCTTTGCTCTTTGCCGTTTCGTCGTAGTCCGTCACCCTGAACTTGTTTCAGGGTCTGCCGTTTATTATTATTGTTGTTGATTTCCTTTTTTCTGTTAGTACGCCAAATGTTTCTGTCGGGTATCTGCCTATCGGCTATTTTAACGGCAGATTCTGAAATAAATTCAGAATGACGGTAAGGAACTGTCTTTGTCATCCCCAAATGTTTCTGTCGGGTACCTGTCTTTTTCCGTTGTCGTTTGTCTTAGCCTAGCTGCCTAACTTCTTAACTTCT
>JAISLV010000189.1 GCA_031277075.1 Endomicrobium sp.
AAAATAAATTTTTACATTATAGCCGTTTGTCTTATCCCTTTGTTTGCCGCCGTAATCAAACCGTTATACGCGGCGCAGCAGTATCAAAAAGGCATATCGTTTTTTACTGCGCAAAAGTATTCGGTTTCTTACGACTATTATTTGAGCGCTTTAAATAACGACTGTTTAAACCCTGAGTATGCAAGCAAAATGTCGGACAATTATTTCGCGCTTTATCAAACGACTAAAAACGACATAAATTTAAACAATGCCGTTGAATATGAAAAATACGCCCTGTCTTTAAACAGATACAACGCCAAATATTACGCGCAGCTTGCATGGCTGTATAATTTTAGCGGGGAAAAAGAGCTGGCGTCGGAATATATATCAAAAGCCGTAGAAATTGATAAATTTAACGAGCTGTACCTGCAAGCCTACGGGGAACTGATATATTAAAAACAAAATTTGAAGCCGTTTAACGGCTTAAAAGCAAAGCGCGGAGGCTATTGCCGTTAAAATTTTTGATAGCTTTGCGGTTTTTACAAGGAATTTATGTTCAAAAAACATTTTTTTAAAATTTTACTTGGAATAGTATTTAGCGCGGTTTTAATTTGGCTGACGTTAAGGCAGATTGATTTCCATAAATCGCTGGAACTTATTAAAAACGCAAATTATTATTTGCTTATACCCGGCGTTATAATTTACGCTTTGACTTATTTTTTGCGCAGCCTCCGCTTTTATTTTATGCTTCGTCCTATAAAAAAAACGCGCGTTTTTGAAAATTTCCCATATACGATGCTAGGCTTTTTTATGAACAATATTATCCCTTTAAGGCTCGGAGAAGTCATAAGAGCAAAAGTTACGGGCGAAAGGCTTGGAATTTCAAGGAGCGCCGCGCTTGGGGCTATAGTTATAGAAAGACTGCTTGATATGATAGTTTTTGTCTTGTTCTTTTTTCTGATAATGATAGTTTTGCCTTTCCCTGAATTTATAAAAAAATCTTTTTATTTATCCACAATAGTTTTCGGCGGGGCATTGCTCGTTTTATTCGTAATTTCAAAAAACGATAAAAAGTCTCTTGAATTAGTAAATAAAATTCCAATGCCCGCAAAAATAAAAAATTATGTCGCTGAAATATTTGAAAAATTCACGGGCGGGCTTGCGATGCTTAAAAAACCCGCTTTATTTTCCGTTTCTTTTTTATTTTCAATTATAGCGTGGATTGCGGAAAGCTCTTTTTTGGTAATTACCGCGTATTCCTGCGGAATAAATATCTCAATAGTAGGCGGAATTTTTGTGGTAATTATAATAGGCATAGGCGCAATTTTACCTACGGCTCCGGGCTATATAGGAGCTTTTGAGTTTATGGGCGTTACGGCTTTTTCAGTTTTAGGCGTAGATAAAGATTCGGCTTTTGCCTGCATAGCGATATATCATTTCCTACAAATAATAGTTATTTTTACGCTTGGTTTTGCAAGCGTGCTGAAAGCTAAAATTTCTTTTATAGATTTGTTTAAATTTGAAAACGGACGTATAGAAGATACCCGCGCGGGCGAACAATAAGAACAAATCCGCATTTGAATTGACGCAGCGCATTTAAACGGAGTAAAACAATGCCCAAAATTATTATCGTAATGCCCGCTTATAATGCCGCAAAAACGATTAAGCAAACTTTAGAAGACATACCTAAAGGAAGTTATGACGAAATTATTTTAGTTGACGATTTATCAAAAGATAATACCGCCCAAGTCGCAAAAGATTTGGGGTTAAAAGTAATAGTTCACGAAAAGAATAAAGGTTACGGCGGAAATCAAAAAACCTGCTATAGAGCCGCTCTAGAAGCGGGAGCAGACGTCATAGTTATGCTTCACCCCGACTATCAATACGACCCCAGACTTGTTCCATTTCTTACGGGCTTAATACAAGCCGACATCTGCGACATCATGCTTGCAAACAGAATACGCACCCGCCGCGAAGCTCTTAAAGGCGGAATGCCTTTTTATAAATATTTTTTCAACCGCTGTCTTACAATTACCGAAAATATAGTTTTAGGGCTTAATTTGGGCGAATACCATACGGGTTATAGAGCTTTTTCAAAAAAGGCTTTGGAAAGCGTAAATTTTGAACTTGATTCCGACGATTTTGTCTTTGACCAGCATATTTTGGTTCAAGCGGCTGCGGCGGGTTTGCGAATAGGGGAAATTCCCGTCCCTGCCAAATATTTTGACGAAGCCTCTTCAATAAATTTTAGAAGAAGTTTTAAATACGGCTTAGAAACTCTTTTTGTATTAGTAAAATATATTTTGCACAAATGGCGTATTTTGCCAAATAAAATGTTTGAGCGCAACCAAAAGTAAAAGTCCAAAATCGGAAAAGAATGCAGCTAAGAAGTTAGGCAACAGCAAGCGTCGCAAAAAACATAACGAAGCTATAAAGCAGCGCAGGTATACGGGTTTCATTCGTTGCCCGTCATGCTGAACTTGTTTCAGCATCTGCAGTTAAAGCGGTCGTCAAAGATAACGACAAACGGCAAACAACAGACCCTGAAACAAGTTCAGGGTGACAGGCGAGGAAAACAGGCAGCAAAAGCCGTTAATTCCCTTTTATCTATAAAGTTGTTGCAGTTGCCGTTGCCCGTCATGCTGAACTTGTTTCAGCATCTGCAGTTAAAGTAGTTGTCAAAGATAACGACAAACGGCAAACAGCAGACACTGAAACAAGTTCAGGGTGACAGGCGAGGAAAACAGGCAGTAGTAAAAGTCGTTAATTCCCTTTTATTTATAAAGGGTGGCGGCGCAGCCTGACGGGGTATTTTAATAATGGAGCCCCTTTATGACGACGAAAGGCAAACGGCAAAAGGGGAAGAGGGGAATAGCGGCGGGCGGAGTTTGCAGGCGATTTTTAGGAGCTTTTAGGAGATTAAATGTCTACAGAAATTTTATACGCGGCGGCATTTTTTATAGCTTTGCTTATTTCTGCGGCGGCTACGCCTTTATGCAGGGTTATTGCCGTTAAGTTAAACATTTTAGACAATCCTATAAGCGAAGTTAAAACGCATAAAAAAAGCGCGCCTTATCTGGGCGGAGCGGCTATTGCGGCAGGGTGGCTTGCGTCTCTATTTATAATAAGGTTTGCGACAAGTTTTCCAGACGGCACTTTGAGAAGCCTGAGGGGAATAATTTACGGTTCTTTAATAACGCTTTTGCTTGGCTTTATAGACGATAAAAAATATAAGGGGCTCGGCTTTAAATCAAAATTTTTAATACAAATTGCAGCCGCAGCCATAGTGGTGTTCGGGTTTGACATAAGAATAAATTTTATACCTATATATTGGCTTTCCTGCGCGGTAAGCGTTTTTTGGATTGTCGGCGTTACAAACGCTTTCAACATTATAGATATTATGGACGGGCTTTCAAGCGGAATCGCTTTTATAGCCGCTCTTGCGTTTTTATTTATTTCTTTGCCTACGGAAATGATTTATGTTAATTTTTGCGCGGCGGCTCTTGGCGGCGCGCTCTTAGGATTTATACCGTTTAACTTGTCAAAATCAAAGAAAATTTTTATGGGCGATACGGGAAGCCTTTTTATAGGTTTTATTTTGGCAAGTTTGGCTATGGGGACGTCTTTTACGGCGATAAGCGAAATAGGGCTGTTCGCCCCGCTTTTAATTTTAGCCGTGCCGCTTTACGAAACTTTTTTTGTAAGCGCCGTAAGGATTGGCAACGGCAAATCGCCTT
>JAISLV010000231.1 GCA_031277075.1 Endomicrobium sp.
GCATTCGCGTCAGTTTTTGGGACATTGTCCATGCCTGTCGCCCCTTTTTACAAAAGGGGAATTTAACTGCAAAGATAAGCGAGGGAAAGGGAGTTTTTATGAAAGAAATTATTGCGATAATTCGTCCTTGTAAAAGTTATGAAACAAAAAATCTTTTGGCAAAAAAAGGATTTTTCGCTTTGAGCAATTATCAGGTTTTGGGGAAAGGCAAAGGCGCGCCCGGCGGAGCGATTATTAACGATGTTGAAGACGAGCGCAAGCAGATATGCGCTCCGCAAATGCACGCTAAAACTTTAATAGATATGTATGTAAGAGACTGCGACGCAGACGAGGTTATAGATATTATAACTAAAGCCAATAAAACAGATACTCACGGCGACGGGAAAATTTTTGTAATACCATGCGAAAACGCGTTGCGCATACGCACGGGAGAAAAAAAAGACGAAGCGATACTATAGCGATAAAGCAAAAAGCAGGCGCGGCGCAATGCCGTAAAAAATTTTGGCGTCTGCGCTGCATTGAGCGGCTTTCATGTATATATATATATAGGTATAAGCGTCATCGCGGCAGGTTAATTTTTAAAAAGGGAGGACAGTAAAATGAAAAAGTTATTGTGTGTTGTTTTGACGGCTGTTGTAATGTCTTTTGGAGTAAGTTTTACGGGCTGTTCCAGCAAACCTGAAGGAGGGCAAGAAGCGTCAAAAGCAGCCGCTTCTAAGAAAATAAAAATGGGCATAAGCGCGTTTCCCGGGTGGTTTGTGTATTATATCGCAAAAGGCGAAGACTTCTTTAAGAAAAACGGCGTAGACGTTGAGCTTGTATGGTTTCCTGTGTACTCAGATTCTCTGCAGGCGTTTAACAGCGGAAACCTTGATATGCTCTGCATAGCTCTGCCCGACGCTCCAGCTCCGTATTTAAAAGGAACAAAATTTAAAATTGTGGCGGTCAACGATTTTTCTAACGGAGCCGACGGCATAGTTGCAAGAAGCGACAGAAAAATAGAGTCGCTTAAAGATTTGAAAGGAAAGAAAGTGGCTACCGAATACGGCACTATAGAACATTTCTTTTTGCTTAAAGCTCTTGAAACGGCGGGACTTAAAGAATCTGATATTAATCTTGTAAATATCAGTATCGGAGACAGCGCGCCCGCGATTATTTCGGGCGCGGTAGACGCCGCAGGGCTTTGGGAGCCGGCTTTAAGCATAGCTTTAGCCGATAAAGGAATAAAACGTTTGTATTCTTCAAATCAAACGCCGGGTCTTATACAAGACGTTACTATCGCTACCGAAGATTTAATTAAAAATAATCCTCAAGCGGTTTATGGAGTAATAAACGCTTTTCTTGACTCCATAGAATTTTACAAGCAAAACCCCGATAAAAGCATTGAATATATGAAAGTTCCCGCAGACGTAGACACTCAAACCATGAAAGAAATAATGGCGGGCGGGAAAATTTACGGCTTAAAAGATATGATTGCTGAAATGACGCAAAAACAAGACAGCTATCTTTACGGACCATATAACGCCTATCAAAACGCGCTGTTTTTACAAAGCGTAAACTTGATAGACAATGCGCCGCAAGATAAAGATTATTTTGTAAATATGTTTGACCCGTCGTTCATTTTAGATATAGCAAAAATAAGAGAAGTAAGCGAAGGTCCAGACACATCTTTAAAATAGCGCGGTTTGCGTTTATTTAAAGTTTAAAGCATATCTGCCGCGCGCCGCCCGCAGCGCAGGCTATGGCAAGCGCGGCATTTTAGCAGTTTTTGCCGTTAAAAGAGGTTTTATGTCAAAATTATTTCGCATAAGAAAAGATATAAGTAAAAAAGCGTATTTAATTTCCGCGTTTAGCGCGTTTTTGCTGCTGTTTGGCGCGTGGATGTTTTTTAGCATGACAGGGATAGTAAAATCTTCTATTTTGCCTACGCCTATGGCGGTATGTTCTTACATTTTGCGTTCTATAGCCGACGGAACGCTTTGGAACAATATGAGCGTAAGCATTTTTCGCATTATGGCGGGTTTTGCCATAGCCGTTATAGTGGGCGCGCCGCTTGGCGTTTTATGCGGAACGTTTAAAATCTGCGAGAGTTTTATTCAATCTCTTTGCGAATTTATACGCTATATGCCGGTGCCAGCTTTTATACCTTTAATAATGGTATGGGTGGGCATAGGCGAAGAAGCAAAAATTGCCGTAATATTTTTAGGAACGCTTTTTCAAATAATACCT
The DNA here is from genome assembly GCA_031277075.1 of Endomicrobium sp. Taxonomy (GTDB): domain Bacteria; phylum Elusimicrobiota; class Endomicrobiia; order Endomicrobiales; family Endomicrobiaceae; genus JAISLV01. The sequence goes on from JAISLV010000231.1 coordinate 2,230, forward strand.
ATGACGGCAGACCACGTGCGTTCTCTGCCTGAAGATTTGTTAAACGCCGCCTATACTTTAGGCGCAAACAGAAAACAGGCGATAATGAAAGTGATAGTTCCCGCTATAATGCCGAAACTTTTTGAAACTATGAGAATGATGGTCGGCTGGGCGTGGACTTATCTTGTAGTCGCAGAACTTGTGGCGGCAAATTCAGGTTTAGGATATGCGATACTCAAAGCGCAAAGAGTTTTAAAAACCGAAGCTATTTTTGCGGGCATTTTAATTATAGGAATTTTGGGAATATGCACAGACCGCGCTTTTGCCGTAATAACTAAAAAGAGTTTTCGCTGGGTTGACTGGGGGGAAAAATGAGCGATGCCGACAGCGGAGTTATCAACGCCAATGTCTTAAGCGGGCGCGTCGCCGCCTCAAAAATTTACGCGCGCCATATAGAAAAAAGATACGATAAAAACGTTCTTGCTTTAGACGACATAAATATTGAAATTTTAACTAACGAATTTGTAAGCATAGTTGGTCCTTCTGGCTGCGGGAAATCTACGCTGCTTAGAATTATCGGCGGACTTAACGATAAAACCGGCGGCGAAATAGTTTTAAACGATAAAGTTTTACAAGCTCCCGGCGCAGACAGAGGAATGGTTTTTCAAGGCTATACGCTTTTTCCTTGGCTAACGGTTGAAAAATATATTGAATTCGGGCTGAA
>JAISLV010000004.1 GCA_031277075.1 Endomicrobium sp.
AAGACAGACGCCATATACAAGATAGAGACGTTTTTTATTTGAGAGAAAGTTTGAAAACAAAATTAAATCTTGAAATGGCGGCTAGCGAGGAAATAATAAAAATCGCAATAAAAGTAAAACCCGACTTTGTGTGTTTAGTTCCTGAAAAAAGGCTTGAGCTTACTACTGAAGGCGGGCTTGACGCCGCGGGACAAAAAGAAAAACTAAAAGACGCCGTCGCAAGATTAAAACAGGCGGGCGTTTTGGTCAGTATGTTTATAGACCCTGAAATAAAGCAGGTTGACGCCTGCAAAGAAATTCAGGCGGACTGCATTGAACTTCACACGGGAAAATACGCGAAATATTTTAAAGATTTCGGAGCAAATTCAAAAGAGTTTTTGCAGGAACTTGAAAGAATAAAATCGGCTTCTTTAAAAGCCGTTGAAAACGGACTAATTTTAAACGCAGGTCACGGGCTTGATTACGATAATATAAAACCGATATGCCAAATACACAAAATGAACGAATTCAACATAGGTTTTTCAATAATAGCAAGAAGCGTCTTTACAGGTTTAGAAGCGGCGGTAAAAGAAATGATAGCCGCAATTGAAAATTTGTAAGGGGTATTTGTGAAAATTGAGAGTTTTAAGGATATAAAAATATATAGAATGACTCATATGGTAAATATTTCGCATATACTTAAATATGGTATTACGCATAAAAGCTCTAAAAATGCAAATCATAATTATCATCCGATTGGCGATACGAGCTTAATAGATAAGCGAAATGATTTTTCGGTTAATGTCTCTAACGGGGAAAATAACGTTAAAGGCTCAATAATTTTAGGGGATTTTATTCCTTTTTATTTTGGAATCAAAATGCCGATGTTGTATGTAATACAACATGGAGGTAATTTTGTTGAATACCCTATTTTGCCGCAAGATATAGTATATATGGTTTGTTATATAGAAAATTTGGTTAAAGTTTGTAATAATTTTTATTTTCCCGACGGTCATGCCACTGATTGTTTATCTTGCTTTTATGATTCCAGTAAAATTAACGATATTATCAGTATAATAAATTGGGACGCTATAACGAGAAGTTATTGGGCAGGAACGGATAATTTGGACATTAAACGCCAGAAACAGGCGGAATTTTTGATTGCTGAAGATGTTCCTTACGAATTTATCTCTTATTTTGGATGTTATAATTTGTCTGCAAAAGAGAATTTGATTCAATACGGCGTAAATAAAGAAAAAATTAAAATTGTCCCTGAAGCATACTATTAGGCGGCGCTATGATAAAATACATAAATGGTAATATTCTACATTCTAATGCCGACGCGCTTGTCAATACCGTCAATACCGTCGGCGTAATGGGAAAAGGAATTGCTTTACAATTTAAGAAAAGTTATCCTAACAATTTTAAAGCGTATTTTAACGCTTGTAAAACGGGGAAAATCGCAATAGGCAAACTGTTTGTCTCTAATGACAGCAATTTACTATCAGGCGAAAAAATCATCATTAATTTTCCTACAAAACAGGATTGGAGAAAACCTTCAGAGTATGAATATATAGAAAAAGGCTTGATAGATTTGCTTAGAATTATTGACGTATATAAAATAAATAGTATCGCAATTCCACCTCTTGGTTCTGGCAACGGAGGATTAAAATGGGAAATAGTAAAAGGAATGATAGAAAAAACATTTGCTCTTTCTAATGTTAATGTGTTTGTGTATGAGCCTACCGATAAAATTAAAGAATTTTTAAAGAGCGAAAGAGTTAAGTTGACAGACGCAAGGGCGATGTTTCTTTATGTATTATACGATTTGGTAAAAAACGACGAATATGTGTCGGAATTTTCAAGCGAAAAAATTTGTTATTTTATGCAGCGTTTCGGCGCAAAAAAATATTTTAAACTCAATTTTGAGCCAAAATTTTACGGACCATATTCTGGTAAAGTGCGCTATATATTAAATATTTTAAACGGCAGCTATATTATGGAATATAGCGATATGAACAAAAAGCCTTTTGAACCCTTGACATTAGTTAAAGACGGTTATGACATCGTGGCAGATTATGTAAGCAACAATTCAGAAATAAAAGAGATAACGTCTAAAACGGTAGACTTTTTAAAAGGGTATTATTCAGATTTTGCGCTTGAGCTGTTGTCTTCTATAGATTATATCGTTAATGCGGAAAAAACTTTTAATAAGGAAATCATTATTAATAAACTTAACGAATGGAACGACAGAAAAAGAAGTATATTTTCTAATCAGAGATATATTGATATTGCTTTAGATAAGTTGAAAAGGGGAAATTTATGTGCGGGATAGTCGGCTATATCGGCGGAGCGGAAGCGGTTGACATTATATTTGACGGGCTTAAAAAACTTGAATATCGTGGATACGATTCGGCGGGGGTCGCCGTTGTAAGCGGCGGGAAACTAGAAATAAGACGAAGCGCGGGAAAACTTTCTAAATTAAAAGAAGTTTTGTCAAAAAAGCCCTTAAGCGGGAACTTGGGCGTAGGACATACGCGCTGGGCTACGCACGGAAAACCTTGCGAAGAAAACGCGCATCCGCATACGGATTCTTCGGGTTCTATCGTCGTTGTGCATAACGGGATAATTGAAAACTACGTTGAGCTGAAAGAAAATCTTCAAAAAGACGGACAGGTTTTTAAGTCGGAAACCGACACCGAAGTCGTAGCTCATCTTGTGCGCAAATATTATAAAAATAATTTGTTTGAGGCTGTAAAAAGAGCTTTAAAAGATATTCGCGGCTCGTATTCTTTGGGCGTTATTTGCAAAGACGAGCCGAAAAAAATTGTTTGCGCAAGATACGACGCTCCTTTAATAATAGGCTGCGGAAAAAATGAAAATTTTATAGCTTCAGATATTCCTGCTTTGCTTGCTTACACCAAAGATATGATTTTCCTTGAAAACGGCGATATTGCTGAAATTTCGTCCGAAAAAATATTCATTGCGGATTTAGACGGAAAAGAAATAAAGCGCGAAATTAAAAAAATTTCGTGGGACGCAGTTCAAGCGGAAAAAGACGGCTACAAACATTTTATGCTTAAAGAAATTTACGAGCAGCCGCGCGCCATAGAAGACACTTTTAGAGGAAGAATTTACCCCGACGATGGAAGAGTTTATATTGAAGAAGTAAAACTGACGCGGGAATTTATACAAAATCTTTCAAGGGTTTATATAGTGGCGTGCGGAACTTCTTACCATGCGGGTTTGACTGCGAAATTTTTAATAGAAAATTTCGCAAAAATTTCGGTTGAAGCAGACATAGCTTCCGAGTTTAGATACAGACGTCCTGTTTTTTTTGAAAATAGTTTGACCGTCGCAATATCGCAGTCGGGCGAAACGGCTGACACCATAGCGGCTTTGCGTTTGGCAAAAGCAAACGGAAGCAAAACTCTTGCTGTTTGCAATGTTGTAGATTCAAGCCTAGCAAGAGAAGCAGACGACGTGTTTTATACGCGCTGCGGACCGGAAATAGGCGTGGCGTCTACAAAAGCGTTTACGGGGCAGCTTACGGCTTTTTATATTTTGGCTTTAGACTGGGCGCAAAAACGGGATTCTTTAACGCCTGAATTATTGCAGAAATATATTAAAGAACTTTGGGCTGTTCCGTTAAAAGTAAGCGACTTTCTTAAGAACTCCGAATCAGTTTTAGAGGCTGCAAAAAATTATTCCAATAAAAAAGATTTTTTGTATTTGGGCAGACATGTCAATTATCCCGTAGCTTTAGAAGGCGCTTTAAAATTAAAAGAAATTTCTTATATACACGCCGAAGGATACGCCGCAGGCGAAATGAAACACGGACCTATCGCTTTGATAGACGAAAGAATGCCGATAGTCGCTATAGCCGTTCGTTCGAAAATTTATGAAAAAATCGTTTCAAACATAGAAGAGGCTAAGGCGCGCGGGGGAACTATTATCGCAATTGCAAGCGGCAAAGATAAAAATATAGCCGCCCAGACGGACGTTCAAATTTACGTGCCAGAAACAGACGAGTTTTTTTCGCCTATAATAACGGCTGTTCCTTTGCAGCTTTTGGCGTATCACATAGCGGTAATTTTAGGCTGCGACGTAGACCAGCCCAGAAATTTAGCAAAATCCGTGACGGTAGAATAACGTATATGGAAAAAGTAATTCTTGTCGGGGTTTATAGTAAAGACGGCGATAAGCAGGCTTTGTCGGCTTCGCTTGACGAATTGGAACGGCTGTGCGCTACCGACGGCGCGCTAAGCGTTAAAAGAGTTATACAAAAGAGGAAGTCTATAGACCCTGCGTATTTTATAGGCGGGGGAAAAGCGCTTGAAATAAAAGACGAAGTTGAAAGGTTAGGGGCGGCTGCGGTAGTTTTTGACGATATATTAAAACCCGTCCAGCAAAGAAATCTTGAAAAACTTATCGGCGTGAAAATCGTAGATAGAGTAAGAGTGATTCTTGATATTTTTGCCGTCAGGGCGCGGACAAAAGAAGGCAAACTGCAAGTTCAAAGAGCCGAGCTTACGTATAGTTTATCGCATCTTTCAAATCAGGGCTTATATTTAGACAGCCAAACAGGCGGCATAGGCACAAGACGCGGACCGGGCGAGAAAAAACTTGAGACAGACAAAAGAAAAATAAGAGACGAAATCGCGGCTCTTGATAAGGAAATAGAAAAGATACGCCAAAGGCGCGCCGTTCAGAGAATTTCCCGCTCAAATTCTGACTTGCCTGAAATTGCGATTTGCGGCTATACAAACGCGGGCAAATCGACTCTTTTAAAAACTCTTTCCAATTCCGACGTATATTCCGACGACAAACTTTTTGCCACCTTAGACCCGCTTACAAGAAAAGCGAAACTTCCCGCAGGACGCGCGGTTCTGTTTACCGACACAGTCGGTTTTATAAGCAAACTCCCTCACGATTTGGTAGAGGCTTTTAAATCTACTATGGAAGAGATTTTGAGAGCAAACTGCATTTTGCATATTATAGACGCGGCTTCAAATAAAGAAAAAAGAAAGCGCGAGACCGAGACCGTTTTATCTGTGTTAAAAGAAATAGGCGCGGACGAAATTCCGACGATAACCGTTTATAATAAATCCGACAAACTTGATAAATACGAAAAAGCCATATTAAAACATAACGCTTGCGCGGTATCCGCAAAAAACGGAGACGGATTAAAAGATTTGCTTTGCGCAATTGAAAAAATAGTATTGCCTAAGCATCAAACTTACAAAATGGTTTTAAAATACGGCGCTCAGAAGATTTTGGGAAAGTTATATAAGCTTGCCAACGTCAAAGAAATTAAATACGATAAAAATAGCGCAATCGCGGTGTTTGAGACGTCAAAAGAAAATTACGCTAGAATAGCGCGGGAAATCGGATTGCGCAAAAATTGCTATAATGCTAAAAAATAAGGACATACAGGATATGAATATAGGCGCGGACATAGAAGAAGTTAAAAGATTTAAAAAATACGCAAAAGATAAAGAGCGGCTTGAAAGGCTTTTTTCAAAAGACGAAATTTTTTATTGTCTTTCAAAAAAAAATCCTGCGCAAAGTTTGGCGGCTCGTTTTTGCGCAAAAGAAGCCGTTTGGAAGGCTCTTGAGAAAGAAAATAAAAAAATTACGGTCGCAGATATTTCCGTAAAAAATAATTCCGACGGAACGCCTGAGATTTATGTAAAGAATAAAAAGCGCAAAGACGTAAAAGTGTCTTTATCTCATACTAAAGAATACGCGATGGCTATGGCGGTGAAATTATGAATGCGGCGGAAATAAAGAAATTTGTTTTGTCGCTTGAAAGACCCAAAGACAGCAATAAATACGATTACGGACATATTTTGGTCGTCGCAGGCTCTAAAAATACGCCGGGCGCGGGCGTTTTGTGCGCAAACGGCGCGATGCGCGCGGGCGCGGGTCTTGCGACATATTCCTGCGAGGAAAATTTTTTAACGCAAGCCGCGTCAATGTCAAAACCTGAAACGATGTTTTTGACTTATAAGAGCGCGTCTGATATTATTGATTTTATAAAGTCGCGGAAAGTCGCGGCGGCGGCGTTTGGACCCGGTCTTTGTCTTTCTTGGCGTTTAAGCGGGTTTGTCGACGAGATAATTTCTGAGGTTGACATACCCGTTGTTTTAGACGCTTCAGCTTTAACGGCTTACGGCGGCAAAGCTCAAAAATTGAAAAACGCGAAAGCGAAATTAATTCTTACGCCGCACGCGGGGGAGTTTAATAAACTTTGCGCTGGGAAAGATTTAGTAGCCGATACCGTTAAAAATTTTGCAAAACAAAATTCTTTGACGTGTCTGCTTAAAGGGCATAATACCGTAGTTTCAGACGGGGATAGGGTTTATATTAACGGCAGCGGAACGCCCGCGATGGCTACTGCTGGAAGCGGAGACGTTTTGAGCGGAATAATAGCGGCTTTTGCGGCAAGAGGTTTCGTTCCGTTTGAAGCGGCAAAGTTCGGAGCTTACGTTCACGGTTTAGCGGGCGAACTTGCCCAAAAAGACAAAGGCGCAAACGGAATTATAGCAAGCGATATTTGCGAAAATATTCCATATATTTTAAAACGGCTTGCATCGGAGTAGAAAATGAGCTTTGAAAATAAAACTTTTGAAAAAGAAATTATAAATATCAGACGCTTCATTCATCAAAACCCAGAGCTGAGCGGTAAAGAGTATAATACCGCAAATTTTATAGAAAAAAAATTGGAAGAACTTAAAATTCCGCATAAACGTTTGGCGAAAACGGGCGTTGCGGCTTTGCTTAAAGGCTCTTTAGGACAAGAAAAAACTGTAGCGCTAAGAGCCGATATAGACGCTTTGCCGCTAGACGAGGCAAACGGCGTTCCTTATAAATCCGTCAATAAAGGCGTTATGCACGCATGCGGACACGACTGCCATGCCGCCGTTATGCTTGGCGCGGCAAAACTTTTAAATGAAAATAAAAATAATTTGAAAGGCGGCGTTAAATTTATTTTTCAGCCCGCCGAAGAAATTGCAGGCGGCGCAAAAAAAATGATTAAAGACGGAGTTTTACGCAACCCTAAGCCCGATATGATTTTAGGCGCGCATATATGTCCTTGGATAAAGTCGGGCAAAGTGGGAATAAAATACGGCGCGATGATGGCTGCGGTAGATAAATTTACCGTAATTGTAAAAGGACGAGTAGCGCACGGAGCTTATCCGCATTTAGGCAAAGACGCCATAACCGCCGCCGCGTATTTTATTACAAGCGTTCAAACCGTTGTCTCAAGAGAAATAGACCCTATTGACAATGCGGTTGTAACCATAGGCAAAATTAACGGCGGGGCGGCTTATAACATAATTTGCGACGAAATATCTATGGTAGGCACGGTGAGAAGCGTAAATAAAAAAGCGAGGCGGGCGGTAAAAAAAAGCATTTTGAATAAACTTAACGGGCTTGAGAGTTCGTTTGGAGTAAAATGTAAAATTGTCTACGAGTCTTACGACGCGCCTCTTATAAATTCAAAAGAAATTACGGAAATTTGCCATAATAGCGCGAACGAATTTTACGGTAAAGACAATGTTATCGTCCTTGAAAACCCGTCTATGGGCGGAGAAGATTTTGCAAGTTATTTGGAAGAAATTCCGGGTAATTTTATGTATATAGGCTCGTCAAACGGCGCGCAGACTTCTTATCCTTGGCACCATTGCAGTTTTAATGTAGATGAAAAAGCTCTTCCTCAAGCCGCAAAATACATAGCCTATACCGTTGAGAAAATCCTAAACGGCAAATAAAACTTTTCAGAAATTATCTTTTAACTCCCCGACGCGCCCGCTTGACGGCAAATTCTTAAAATCAATTCAAAATGACGCGCAACTGCGACGCTGCGTCGCAAAACTTCCGCGCCGTCATTACACAGCGTTTTAGTCTATATAACAGCCTCTTTAGCGATTGTCACTTCAAAAATGCCGTTTTTGGCGTAAGGAATTTCCTGCGTTATATAGTTGTCGGTGAGGGCTTTATTCTTTCCTGCGTTTGCCGCTTGACGTTTTGTCCCTATAAATTTTTGTATAAACTCTTTGCGTTTCTTTGCGTCTATTTCAAAGAGTTCTATAGACCTTTTTTTTATTATTTCCGGCGGAACTTTGTTTTCAAAGCGCGAAGCTCTAGTTCCGTTTCTGTCCGAATATCTAAAAATATGAAGTCTTGCAAACGAAGTTTCGCTTATAAATTTGACTGTTTCGTTATGGCGCTCGTCAGTTTCGCCGGGGAAGCCCGTAATAATATCTGCGGTTAAAGCCAAATCGGGCAATGCCTGAAGTATCTTATTTGTTTTCTCTCTATAAGTTTCCGAGCCGTATCTTCTGTTCATTAATTTTAAAACGCCGTCGCTGCCCGATTGAAGCGGAATATGCAGATGGCGGCAAATTTTTTGCGGATTTTCTTTCATAAGCCGTATAAGTTTATCGTCTATTTCGTTTAACTCTATTGAAGATATTCTAACTCTGAAATTCAGCGGAATTTGTATAATTTTTTCTAAAAGACCTGAAAAGTTTAATTCGCCGCCTTCGTCTTTCTCTAAATTTTCCCGCTTGAAGTATTTCCCAACGTGTATTCCCGTTAGGACGATTTCTGAAAATCCGTTTTTAATAAGATTTTTAATTTCAGAAAAGACCGCGTCCGGCGGTTTGCTCCAAAGCTCGTTTCTTACGTAAGGCACTATGCAATAGCTGCAAAAACTGTCGCAGCCGTCTTGAATTTTTAAAAAAGCGCGGCTTCGTCCGTCAAAAGTATTGACGCTTTGCGTAGCGGCGTCGGAGTACAGTTCCGCTTTATTTGTAATTACTTTTATGTTTGGGAAAACGGATTTGATATAGTCAGCTTTGTTTTTTGCCATACAGCCCGTCAAATAAATCTGCGGTTTATGGGGGAATTTAGAAACTTTGCGCAAAAAATATTCGCATTCTTTGTCGGCTTGCGCGGTAACCGTGCAGGAATTAAAAATTATAATATCCGCCTCGGAAATGTCTTGCGCGGCGGAAAAATTATCGTTTTTGAATTTTTCTGAAATAAGGCGGCTTTCGTATTGATTTACTTTGCAGCCGAAAGTTTTTATATAGTATTTTTGCATAATAGCGCAGAAGTTAATATTACTGCGGCAATCGCCGCAGTTTCAATTCTTAAAATATTTTCTCCAAGAGAAACGGTTTTTACGCCAAGCTCTTTGGCAAAAGCGACTTCGCAGTCTTCAAAGCCGCCTTCAGGACCTATAAAAATATTAGCCCCGAAAGGTTTTATCCCTTCAAATATAAACGGCAGGGTTTTAGATAAATCTGAGCTTTCCCAAGCCAAAACGGTTATAAAATTTTTATTTTCAGACGCATTTTGGCAAGCTGTTTTAAAGTCTTGCGGCTTGTAAATTTTCATAATGTCGTTTCTGCCGCATTGCCCGCTTGCCGATATTGATATTTTTTCAAAACGCGCGAGTTTATTTTCAGAAAAGTCCGTTTGCGCGCTTCTTTTTGTAATCAGCGGAACGATTTTTACAACCCCTATTTCCGCAGCTTTTTCTATCAGCCATTCAAATCTTTCGCCTTTTGGAACGGCTGTGTAAAGATTAATTTCAAAAGAGGGCTTTTTATAGGAAGAGGATAAAATAATGCCCGCTATAAAATTTTTGTCTGCGGTTAAAATTTTCCCTTTATAAGAGTTTCCAAGCCCGTCAAAAATCATTATTTCGTCGCCTGCGTTAAAACGTTTTACAGTTAATACGTAATGAGCTTGCGCGCCTTCAATTTTGAACCCGCTATTAATAATATTCTTAGGCTCAACGTAAAAATGCGGCATAAAAACTCCTATAAAATAATTAAAATCCGGCAACTATGCTTAATTATATCACATTTGACCGTCTTGCCATAATATAATAGAATACTCTGAATATGAAAAAATTTATAAGTTATCCTTTTGTTCTTATGCGCAGGCTTTACAATTGGACTGTCGGATGGTCTGATAGAAAAAGTTCGTCTTACGCTTTGTTTGCAATCGCTTTTATGGAGAGTTCGTTTTTCCCTATTCCGCCAGACGTTTTGTTAATTCCTTTAGTAGCGGCTCAGCCAAAAAAATGGTGGAAGAAAGCGCTAGTGTGCGTTTTAGGTTCGGTATGCGGAGCGTTTTTAGGATATGCTATAGGCTATCTTTTTTATGAAACCGCAGGTATTGCTATAGTCAACTTTTACGATTTGAGCGAAGCCGTAAAAATAGTCGGCGAGAAATACGGCGAAAATGCTTTTTTTACTATTTTCGCGGGCGCGTTCACTCCGATACCTTATAAAGCTATGACAATTTCGGCGGGAATTTTTAAAATCTCGCTTTTTACTCTTTTTATCGCTTCAGTCATAGGACGAGGAATGAGATTTTTTATGGTCGCGGGCGCGCTGCGGATTTTCGGCGTTCAAATTAAAAACGTAATTGAAAAATATTTTAACATTCTTTCTATAATATTTTTTGTTTTGCTCGTCGGCGGTTTTATCGCGTTAAAGTATTTATTTAATTAGACGATAAAATAAAGAGATTTTTTGAAAATTTTTCAGACGATTTGATATTGCCAGTTTAATAAGGAAAAAGGCAGCCGTTTTGTCCTTGCCTGTCCGCCAGCCGCTTAGCCGCGTTTGTCGCTCTTTGTCGTTAAAAGCGTCCATGCTCTATGCATTTGTAAAGGAGAAAAATAATGCAAGGTAAGATGAAAATAGTTTTGTCTTTGATTTTTTTGGGTTTTGTTTCTGGGTTTGCAAACGCCGCAGGATTTTCGCTTTACGAGTGGAGCGCAAGGGGAAACGCTATGGGCGGAGCTGTAATTGCAAATAAAGCCGAGCCTGCTTCAATAGCTTCAAACCCTGCTTTGATTGCCAACCTTGAGGGCGTTCAAGTTCAAGCGGGGACAATGTTTGTGGGCGTTTCGGCAAAAACAAGCGTGGCGGGAATTGAAAGAGCTACGGAAGACAAAATATTTTATATTCCCAACGCTTATTTGACTAGTAAAATTAACGACAATGTATATTTTGGCGTAGGGCTGTTTTCGCGTTTTGGATTGGGTGAAACGTATAAAAATTACAAAACTTGGGGCTTAGGCTCTGTAATATCTTATTATGCAAATCTTGAAACCATATCGGTAAATCCTAATATTGCGGTAAAAATCAACGACGATTTATCTTTTGCTATGGGGCTTGAAGTGATGACGCTTTCTTTTGAAGAAAAGAAATATTTAGCCGCTAGCGAGTTTTCGCTGAAAGGAAACAGCATTTCGTGGGGCGGGAATTTCGGAGCTTATTATAATCCGTCTTTTGCAAAAAAATGGGCTGCAGGTTTAACTTACAGAGCTAAGGTAAGACATGTGGCGCAAGGCGAAGTAGAAACGTCTGGGATTTTTGCAGATTTGGTTGACAGCGGCGACGCGTCCGCCGCTTTGACTCTTCCCGACAGCCTCTCTTTCGGGCTTTCCTTTAGCCCTTTAGAAGAACTCATTGTAGAAGCCGATATTATAGGAACTTTTTGGAGCAGTTATAAAAGACTTCGCATAGATTACGACGATACGGACAAAGGTTTTTTAAGCGAAGATAAAAATTATAGAGACGTTTTCAGATTTAATTTAGGGGCGCAATATTCAATAAACGAAAGCTGGGATATAAGAGCGGGCTATTCGTTTGACCAGTCCCCCATAAATAAAAATTATATGGATACGCTCGTTCCTGCGCACGACAGAAATATTTTCAGCTTAGGCGCGGGATATGCTATAAACAACTGGAGTTTTGACGCGTCGTATTCGCTTGTCCTTGCCGCAGATTTAAGCGGAAAAGGCTCGGTATTAGGCGATGAAACTACAGTAAAATATAAAGACAGTTCCAGCAATATTATAGGTATAAACGCAAAATACGCTTTTTAACGAGCTAAAATAAAAACTTCCCGCCGCAATTTTAACTCGGCGGCGCCCTTTTTTTTAACTGGCAAATAAGATATAATAGCCTCTATTATTTTTACAAACGGAGGAAAGTAAATGACTAATGTTTCTGAGCTTCAAATTGAAAGACGTAAATTTAAGCCTGTTTTGCCTGAGGTTTTGTCTAAAGGCGCGTTTAACATAGAGATAAAAAAAGGAAAGCCTACTAAATCTATTGCGGATCAATCAAAAATAAAGGCGATTTTCAAAAATACTTACGGGTTGCCAGAAATTGTTTTTGCAAAAGGGAAAAATCAAGCCGCGTCAAAAAAAGCCGTCCGCGTCGGCGTAGTTCTTTCGGGCGGTCAGGCTCCGGGCGGGCATAACGTTATAGCGGGTTTGTTTGACGGGCTTAAACAGGCTAACAAAAAAAACGAACTCGTAGGTTTTTTGGGAGGACCTTCCGGCATTGTAGAAAACAAATATAAACTTATTACCGAAGAACTTTTAAGCAAGTATAGAAATACCGGCGGTTTTGACTTGATAAAATCGGGCAGAACAAAAATTGAAACCGACGAGCAGTTTTTATGCGCAAAAAATAACTGCGAAAAACTTGACGCTTTAATTGTGGTAGGCGGCGACGATTCAAACACCAACGCGGCGTTAATAGCCGAATTTGCAAAAAAAGAAAATATGGATTTGTGCGTTGTGGGAGTTCCTAAAACTATAGACGGCGATTTAAAAAACAGCCGCATAGAAACTTCTTTCGGTTTTGACACCGCTACAAAAATTTACGCGGAACTTGTCGGAAATATTTGCAGAGACGTAAATTCCGCTCAAAAGTATTGGCATTTTGCGCGCCTTATGGGAAGGTCTGCTTCGCATATAACTTTGGAAGTCGGATTTAAAACGCAGCCGAATATCGTTTTAATAGGCGAGGAAATTCTTGCAAAAAAACTTACGCTTGCAAAAATTGTAGACAATATCGCAGACATCATAGTTAAACGCTCAAAAGACGGTAAAAATTTCGGCGTGGTTTTGGTGCCAGAAGGGCTTATTGAGTTTATCCCTGAAATGAAAGAGCTTATTTCTGCGCTCAACGATACGCTTGCTGACAATTCCGACGCGCTTTCTAAAATACATTCTGTAGAAGAGAAAAAAGAGTTTGTGTTTAACAAACTTTCTCCAAAACTGTCGTCGCTTATGAAATCTTTGCCCGCAGGAATAGCTTCGCAGCTTATGTTAGACAGAGACCCTCACGGAAACGTTCAAGTGTCTTTAATAGAGACTGAAAAACTTCTTATAGAAATGATACACAAAAAACTTTCGGAACTCAAAAAACAAGGCAAATACGCAGGAAAATTTTCCGCTATTACGCATTTTTTCGGATATGAGGGACGTTGCGGAATTCCTTCTAATTTTGACGCAAATTATTGTTACGCTTTGGGCTATAACGCGGCTATTTTAGCTCTTAACGGATTGACGGGGTATTTATCTTCCGTGAGAAATCTCACAAAGCCGTCAAAACAGTGGATTTGCGGGGGTATACCTTTAACTATGATGATGAACGTTGAAAGAAGGCATGGCAAAGATAAGCCCGTAATACAAAAAGCTCTTGTGGATTTAAAAGGCAAACCTTTTAAAGAATTTGTAAAAAATAGAGATAAATGGGCGCTGACTGAAAGCTATATTTTCCCGGGTCCAATTCAATATTTCGGACCGTCTGAAGTGACAGATATGACTACAAAAACTCTTAAATACGAAAGAGGTTAAATGTCGTTGCGGTAAAACGGCGTTTGCGCGCTATAACGGCGCCGTTTTCAATTTGACACGGAAAAATAAAAGTTCTATAATCGCTTAAACCGTTGATGTGGAGGACTTTGGTTGTGCGGCTACAGAGAGCGGGCGGCGCTGAGATTCCCGCGCAACGCAGACCAAATGGGTTGGACCACGGAGGGCGCGGTCAAAGGAAATCGGTATCAGATATTTTTTTGGTAAAGTTTTCCGAGTATTCCGCGACGCAGAGCCGAAAGCTCGCCGCAGGCGTAAACTGCGAGAAACGTGCAGGCGTTTCGCAAAGAGTGTTAAAACGTAAATCGTTTTGACAAATCAAGGTGGCAACGCGGATAATTCAAATCCGTCCTTGGCATAATTTTATTATGCTTTGGACGGATTTTTTTTGTTGGGAGATAAAGAAAGCAGCTAGGCAGCTAAGCGGCTATGCAGCTAGGCAAAGGCTGACGGCAACGGCGAACTACAGATGCTGAAACGAGTTCAGCATGACAAATTGCAGATAGCAGCTAGGCAAACACAAAGACGGATGCGTGGACGCATAGAGGACGGCAAGCGACGCAAAAAACGCGACGAAACTATAAAGTAGCTAAGTATATGGGTTTCATTATCTGCCGTTTGCCGTTAATTCCCCTTTTGTAAAAAAGGGGCGGACGAAGACGGAAGTCTTCGGACGGGGTAACAATTTGTCGTTTGCCGTCGCCGTTATATCTGTCATACAAAACTGACGCGAACGCGTCGCCCAATTAACTTGAAAAAATAAAATTGCTGAAATCAAAGCGTAAAATTGGAGGAAAAAATGTTTAGACCGCCGCTTGAGGAAGCTCAAAAATACTTAAAAGATTATTCCGTAATTCCCGTATATAAAGAGATTTTTGCCGACGTTAAAACTTCGGTTGAAATTCTTAAAAATTTTTTAAAAGAAAACAAGAAATGCTTTTTGCTTGAAAGCGTTGAAAACGGCGAAAGCTGGGGGCGGTATTCTTTTCTCGGCTGCGACCCTAAACTTTCCGCAAGCTGCCGCGACGGCAAAGTTGTAATTGACGACAGCAAAATTACTGAAGTTCAAACGGAAGAACCCGTAAAAGTTTTAAGGGAAATTCTTTCAAAATACAAAAGCCCGAAATTTGATTTTCTGCCTCCTTTTACAGGAGGGTTCGTAGGGTATTTTTCTTACGATTATATAAAATACGTTGAAAAATCTTTGAAACTTGAAAACAGAAACGCGGAAAATTTTGACGATTTTTCTCTTATGCTTTTTGACAAAATTATAGCCGTAGACCATTTTAAACAAAAAATTTTCATAATAGCAAACGCCGCGTCTGACAACTTTGAAATCAATTACGAGCAAGCAAAAAAAGATATAGCGGAACTTGAAAAAATTATAAAAAGCCCGTCTTCCGATATTAACTTTAAATCCGAACTCAAGTCTGATTTGCGTTTATTGCATAACGAAGAAGAATTTTCCGCAATGATTGAAAAAATTAAAAAGCATATCTTTG
>JAISLV010000011.1 GCA_031277075.1 Endomicrobium sp.
AAGGCATTTTCACGGAGAGACTTATATTGTTAAAAGAGGCGTAACATATAATTCATATCTCATAGTCGACGAGAAAATTACTTTAATAGATTTTGTCCGAAAAGGGTTTGAACAAGAGCTGATTGACAATATTAAAAGCGTCGTAGACCCTTCAAAAATTGACGCAGTAATTATCAATCACATTGAGCCTGACCATTCGGGCGCTTTTTGCGAAATATTGAAAATTTGTCCGAACGCGCAATATTACGGCACTAAAAAAGCGCAGGAAGGGCTTTTGAAATATTACGGCGCAGAGGCAAAAAACTGGACTTGCGTAAAATCGGGGCAAAGCGTAAATATCGGCAAAAGAACGCTTGATTTTATAGATATGCCCATGATTCACTGGCCCGACAGCATGCTCGTTTATTCTTCTTACGACAAAATTTTATTTTCAAACGACGCTTTCGGACAGCATTATACCGTGGACAAAGTTTTTGACGACGAGGCAGATTTTAGCGTTTTAATGGAAGAGGTCAAAAAATATTACGCAAATATCTTGTGGCCGTTTGGAACTTTAATAACGGCAAAGCTCGCAGTTTTATCGAAACTTCAGTTTGAAATAATATGTCCAAGCCACGGGCTTGTTTTAAGGAAATACATACCGCAAATTTTGGAAAAATATTCGTTTTGGGCGGCGAATAAAACTTTGCCAAAAATCGCCGTGGTTTTTGAAACAATGTGGAAATCAACCGAGATTATGGCAAAACAAATTTTGGAGGGAATATCCTCCGAAGGCGTTGAAGCGGAATTGTTTGACGTCGCAAAATGCGATAGACCCGATATAGCCGCATATATGCTAGACGCTAAAGGTTTTATTTTCGGCTCGTCAACGCACGACGGAGAAATGCTTCCTCTAATGGCGGGCTTTTTGTATTTTTTAAGGGGTTCAAAAGCAAAAGGGCGTAAAGCGTTTGCTTTCGGTTCTTACGGTTGGAGCGGCGAAGCGGTAAAGCAAATAGAAGAGGTCGCTTCAAAAATAGCCGAATTTTATCCGCCGCTAAAAACAGTTTTTGCGCCTACCCAAGAAGAATTGAAACAATGTTATAACGCAGGAAAAGAATTTGCAAAAAAAATAAAAATGGAGAACTAAGAAATGAAAAGAATTTTTACGCTAGCCGCCGTAATTTTTGCTTCGGCGGTTTTGATGAGCGCTTGCTGCGGCGAAAAAAGACGTCTTCCTAAAGACATTGACGCAAAAGCTATAGACAAAACCGTTACAGCTTGGCTTTCAAAGATGGACAAAGGTTATTTTCAACAATGCTATGACGAAACCGCTCAAACTTTAAAAACTACTTTAGATAAAAAACAATGGCTTGACAATATGGCGGCTTACAGGAAACCTTTAGGCGAGGCGGAAAAAAGAAAAGAAATAAATATGTTTTATGAAAATCAGCTGCAAAACGCCAAAGAGGGCGATTACGTTATAG
Source organism: Endomicrobium sp. (assembly GCA_031277075.1). Taxonomy (GTDB): domain Bacteria; phylum Elusimicrobiota; class Endomicrobiia; order Endomicrobiales; family Endomicrobiaceae; genus JAISLV01. Next base: position 1,467 of record JAISLV010000011.1, read on the forward strand.
CTCAATACGCCGCCGTTTTTCAGCAAAAAATCGCCGTAGTAGAGAGCGTGACTTTAGTAAAAGAACAAGACGGTTCTTGGAAAGTTTTCGGTTACTCTTTAAAATAACGCCACAACCGTTAATTTAAACCGTCGTAAAAAATAGGGGGGGGAATGATGAAATCTAAGGTTTGTAAAATTTGCGGATACGTCGCTTTAGACGGGAATACTGAAGTTTGTCCTATATGTTTTGCAAAAAATGTTTTTGAAGATAAAGAAGACGCTTATAAACTTGCGGACTTTAAAACTGAAAAAGGCGAAAGCGAAAAGAAACATATTCCGTCTTTTACCGTAGTTAGAGAATGCGGTTTAATTCCGAACGCAGGCTGCGTGGACGTCCATGTAAAAATAGGGGAAATTACCCATCCGTCTTTGCCAGAACATCATATAACGGAAATAACTTTTTACATAGACAATAAATTCGCCGCAAACGTAATTCTTAGCGCAAACGTAAATCCAGCTTCGGTAATACATTTAAAAGGCGGAACTAAGGGCAAAGTTCAAGTAATAGAAACTTGCAATATTCACGGCAAGTGGTATAACGAAATTGAAGTGTAAAGACGAGGGGTATTGTAATACGGCGGGTATTGCCGCAAACGCAAAACAGCCGCAGCATTTAAGTTTTCAAAAATAACAAGGGGGAAGGAATTTATGGCAAAATCAGTTAAAGGAACTCAGACGGAACAAAATCTTCTTAATTCTTTTGCGGGCGAATCTCAAGCTAGAATGCGTTATACGTATTTCGCTTCAAAAGCAAAGAAAGAAGGGTTTGAACAAATTTCGGCTATTTTTGCAGAAACCGCAGACAATGAAAAAGAGCATGCCGAAAGATTTTTTAAGTTTTTAGAAGGCGGAACTTTACAAGTTACAGGCAGTTATCCTGCAGGCGTTATTTCAACTACCGTTGAAAATTTAAGAGCCGCAGCGGCGGGCGAAAACGAGGAACACACCATTCTCTATCCTAAGTTTGCAGAAATTGCGGCTAAAGAAGGGTTTCCCGAAATCGCAGAATGCTGGAAAAGAGTGTCTATAGCCGAAAAACATCACGAAGCAAGATATTTAGAGCTTTTAGACAACCTTGAAAACGACAGAGTTTTCAAAAAAGACGCAGAAATAAGATGGAAATGCAGAAATTGCGGATACGTCTATACCGCAAAAGAAGCTCTTGAAATATGTCCTGCCTGTCTGCACTCTAAGGCATATATGGAAGAGTTAGCGGACAATTTTTAATTGACGCGTAAGTATAAATAAAAAATCCCCGATATTTTATGGTATCGGGGATTTTTTTGCTTCTGCGGATAATCGGCGTCTTTAAAAAAACTATAGGGGTGTCTTGCAAAAACATATAACCTGACTTGCCCGCTTTGGCGACCACACAGATTACAGCTTTTTTACAAGTTTTTGCGTTTCAATATCAATTGCTGGTTTAGCTATATACTCTTGACCTGCTATTTCTATAATTGCTGTTCGTAAAACCTCTAATCTACGAATAAATCTCTTTATTTTGTCGTATTGGTTTTTATCCCTCAATTTATCTTGCGCCAACGCCATATACATTTTTAGTTCTTTTCTACTATGCGCTATTACTGCATGTTCCGCTTTAATTGCAGCTAAGCAAAGGCGGACCTTGAAAGAGACCCTGAAAGAGACCCTGAAACAAGTTCAGGGTGACGCGTTCGCGTCAGTTTTGGGTGACGCATTCGCGTCAGCACTGGGGTAACGGCAATGGGGGCAAAGCCTATCGTTGCCGTGCCTGTCATGCTGAACTTGTTTCAGCATCTGTCGTTTATTGTTCATCTATTCTTTCTCTTCTTTTTAAAAAAAACTATAGGGGTGTCTTGCAAAAATCTATAATGTTCGTAAATGCCGCAAATTCTGCGGCAGGGCAAAGAAGAAAATGAAGGGCGTCCTAAGAGCAAGGACGGACAAATTTTCTGATGCGGCAATCCGCAGAAACAATGTCTCAAGGCGTAAGGCTTGGACGGGCGTTAGGGTTTTTAGAGACGCCCCTAGCTGAGTTATGCAAATCAGTTTGGGCGCTTTGTTTGTCGGGGATTGCGCCATTGTTATCCGACAAGAGCTTCATATTTTTCTGAAAGCCTGTATGTTCTGTTCCTGTCGCCGCCGCTTGCCGCTTGTAAAAATCCTTCTTTTACAAAAGTGTTGCACAAAAGTCTTGCTGAACGCGCGCTAAAACCAAACAATGCCGCTATATCTTTTGATGCGATAATGTCTTGTCCTTCAAACAGCGTTAAAACTTTACGTTGTTTAGGATTCAATGCGCGCATAAGTTTTGACTTATCTGTCTTGCCTTTCTCTTGCGCTTCCTCAGCTCGTTTTTTAACATGTTCAAAAGAATCCAGCATACCTAATACAAAATACTCAATCCAAAGCGTTATGTCTGCGCTTGCTCTTCCAAAATAGTAGTTGTGATGATCGCCTCTGCTTATAGCGTCGTAATAGGCTTGCATATTGCGGGCATAGTATTCTTCTAATGAGAAAAGACCTTTCAAATCGTAACCGCCTTGATACAAGACCAATGCAGCTAAGAGCCTTGCGGTTCTTCCGTTCCCGTCGTAATAAGGGTGAATTGTGGCAAACTGATAATGCGCTATGGCTGCCAATATAGGACACGGGAGTTCTGTCTTTTTATCTTCAAGCCAAACAACTAGGTCAGACATAAGTCCTGCAACGTCTTTGGATTCGGGCGGCATATAAACTATCTCGCCGCTTACGCTGTCTTTTATAACATTTTGCCCGTTTCTGTATTCGGTAGGCGTAATCTGTTTTCTTCCG
>JAISLV010000056.1 GCA_031277075.1 Endomicrobium sp.
TATATTTACTCAAAAATAGAAGACTCGGCTTCGGCTATAGCTTTAGACGGCGGAATTTTGTTTGGGTTAAACGATAAACTTACTTTTTTCGCGCTAGCTTTTCAAAATGCGGGAACGGGTTTGCAATACGACCAAACTTCCGAGTCGCTTCCTTTTGTTTTTAAAGCGGCGGTTTCAAGGATTTTATTTGAAAATCTTCTTGTAGACGTTGATATTGATATTCCGTCCGATAACGATATTTTTCCCGCTTTCGGGGCGGAATATAAGCTAAACGTAAATCAATATGCGGATTTGTTTATAAGAGCGGGATACAGTTTTAGAGAAAAAGATTTGCCGGGTTTTGCGGGTTTTAACGCGGGATTTGGCGCGCGTTTTGCGGATTATACTTTTGATTACGCTTTTTCGCCATATGGAGATTTGGGGTCGGCTCACAGAATTTCAGCGGGCATAAGGTTTGGGGAAACTGTTTCAAAACGCGAAAACGAAAAACCTAAAAAGACAAAGCGGACTATAGAGAAACGCTCAAAGCCAAAAGAACAAACTCTGCCCGGGCGAGCATCGTCCGCTAGACAGACGTTTTTAGACGAACAAGCGTCTGAACCGAGTTCAACCCGTTCAGGCGGCGTCTCAGTTTCACAACAGACGCAGACAGAGCAAGAAACGGAGTATTACGGCGGATACGAAGAGGAAAAGGACGTGAAAGAAGTTGCAAAAAACGCAGGTTCGGCTCTGGTTTTGGAATTATCCTCGCAGCAGATAAGCCAAAACGAAAAAGGCGTATATACGGAAATGTTAAGAAACGCAATTTTAAACGCGAAACGTTTTAAGGTTTTTCCAAAACACACCATAGAAAATGTCTACTCTAAAAATTCAATGCCGTCAAGAGACGAATTGATACGGATTTTTAAGCAAACGGGCGCTGAAATAGTCGTTTGCGGAAATATAGAAAAAACGGGCAAAACGCAGGAATTTAAATTGTATGTTTATGACGAAAATTTAAATGAAAAAGAGTTTTCGTTTAGGTGCGAAGATTCTTTTAGAGCCGTAAAGAACAATCTGCAAGAAGTCGCTCAACAATTTTAGAAATGTCCGATTAAAGGTAACTAAATGTTAGGCATTCGCGTAATTCCCTGCCTTGACGTCAACAAAGGGCGCGTGGTTAAGGGAACAAATTTTATAAATCTAAGAGACGCCGGCGACCCCGTTGAAGTTGCAAAACGCTATAATGCGCAAGGCGCCGACGAAGTGGTTTTTTTAGATATTACGGCTACTAATGAGGATAGAAATACTACCGTTGATTTAGTGAGAAGAACCGCCGAGCAGGTTTTTATACCTTTAACCGTCGGCGGGGGCATAAGAACAATCGCCGACATAAGAAATCTTTTAAACGCGGGCGCCGATAAAGTTTCGCTAAATTCAGCCGCCGTAAAAAATCCGCAGCTTATAAAAGAAGCCGGCGATAAATTCGGAATTCAGTGCATCGTCGTTGCTATAGACGCAAAAAAATGTCCTTGCGGCGCGTTGACCGGCGTTTCTGAAACTAGATGGAATGTTTTTGTCAGCGGCGGACGCATAGACACGGGTATAGACGCGATAAAATGGGCAAAGCAAGCCGCGCATTTGGGCGCGGGCGAGATTTTGCTTACCAGTATGGACAGAGACGGCACAAAAGACGGTTATGACAACGAGCTTTTGAAAGCCGTTTCCGACGCCGTAGAAATTCCTGTGATAGCTTCAGGCGGAGCGGGGAAATTAGAGCATTTTTCAGACGCCTGCAAGAACGGCGCAAGCGCAGTTCTTGCGGCGTCGTTATTTCATTATAAAACATTAAGCGTAAAAGAAGTAAAAGACCGTTTAGAAAAAGACGGGTTTCCTGTTAGAAATTTCTAATAAAGCGAGGATAAGGCGAAAAATAAGCTAGTAAGCTGTTTTTATTAAAAAAAGGAGCGAGAGCGAAAATGTTAAATTTTATTCAATTCTTTGATGGGCTTGGCGATGCGGGAAAATTTTTTTTAGTTTGCGGTTTGTGCGTCGGCTTAGTATTTTTATTTCTCATCATTAAATGGATTTTAAGCCTAAGAAGAGTAGTCCCCACCAATGTGGTTGACATTGTTCAAAAGCGTTCAAGCACTGTGTCTTACGGAAAAGATTCCGGCAACGGCAACAGCTATTACAAGTTCCCGTCTTGGATTCCTTTAATCGGCGTTACCGTTATTACTCTTCCTATGTCGGTATTTGAAATAGATTTAAGCAATTACGAAGCCTACGACCAAGAAAGGCTTCCTTTTGAAGTTGACGTAAAAGCGTTTTACAGAATTGCCGACTCTAATATTGCCGCAAACAGAATAGCCGCTTTCAGCGATTTGCTGGTTCAGCTTACGGATATAACGCGGGGCGTTGTAAGAAGTCTTCTTGCAAAATCCAGCTTGCAAGACATAATGTCTGAAAGAAGCACATATGGCGAACTTTTTACAAAAGAAGTTCAAGAGCAGCTTAAGGCTTGGGGCGTGGTTCCCGTCAAAAATATGGAACTTATGGACATACGCGATTCAAGAGACGGCAAAGTTATATCGGATATTATGAACAAAAAGAAATCTAAGATAGAGATGGAATCTAGAATAGAAGTCGCCGAAAATATGAAAAAAGCGCAGGAAGCCGAAATTGAAGCAAATAAAGAAGTCGCGCTAAAAAGAGAACAGGCAACCCAAGAAGTAGGGCAGAGAAAAGCTCAAGTGGTAAGGGAAGTCGGTATTGCCGACGAAAAGGCTAAACAGGAAGTGCAAGAACAGGCAAGGACTACTGCGGAAAAAATGATGGCTGTAGAAAAAGTAAATCAAGTTCAGCTTGCGGCTATAAAGAAAGAGGCAAATATAGTAAAAGCCGAAGAAGAAAAGCAGGTTGTAATAATTACCGCTCAAGCTACAAAAGAGTCTTTAGCTTTAAACGCCGAAGGCGTGAAAAAACAGTTAGAACTTGAAGCCGAAGGAAAACTTGTGGCAAAAACTAAAGAGTCTACAGGCATTCAGCTTGAAGGCGAAGCCAGAGCCGACGCCGAAAAGAAAATGCAGCTTGCTTCGGTTGAAGCCCAAATAACTTTAGCGGCAAAAATAGGCGAAAACAAAGGCTATCAAGAATATTTAATAGGAATAAGAAGCGTTGAAGCGCAAGAAAAAATTGGGGTTGAGCAAGCCAAAAATTTAGGCAGAGCCGATATTAAAGTAATAGCTAATGCCGGCGACGTAAACAATGGAGTAAAAGCGGCTATGGATTTGTTTTCGCCAAAAGGCGGCACGGCTTTAGGCGGCATGCTTGAGGCGTTTAAAAACACGCAGGCGGGCAAAGCCGTAGTTGAAAAAATAACTGGAAAAACAGAAAAATAAGCGTATAAAAACGCCGTTAATGGAGCGGAAAATAGATGTTTGATATTGTAAAAACGTTAAAGTTTGACGAGAAAGGATTAATCCCAGCCGTCGTTCAAGACTGGAAAGACAATGCGGTTTTGATGGTCGCCTATATGAATAAAGAGGCGGTCAAAAGAACTCTTAAAACAAAAAAAGCCACCTTTTGGAGCAGGTCTAGGCAGACTTTTTGGGTAAAAGGCGAAAGCTCGGGCAATATTCAGCAGCTCAAAGAATTTTATTACGACTGCGACGCCGATTGTATTTTGATAAAAGTAAATCAAGTCGGAGGAGCCGCCTGCCACACGGGGCGCAGAAGCTGTTTTTTTACGAAAATAACAAAAAACGGCAATGCCAAAATTATAAGCAAGCCTTTATTTGACCCAAAAAAAGTCTATAAAAAATAGCGGTCAATGGGACGGATGAATTGACTGTTTTTTGTCAATCTGCCGTTATTATTGTCGTTAAATTTCAAACGGCAAAGATAAACGAAAAAATTGTTCCTTAAAAAGAATATATAATTAAGCGTATAAGAGACGTTGGAAGACTGGCGACAAAAAGGGCAAAAAAAAAGCCCGAGGGGTATCAGAGTCTCCAACGCACAAAGGGTAAA
>JAISLV010000060.1 GCA_031277075.1 Endomicrobium sp.
ATTACGGTTGACGGAAAAGAAATTCAAGGAAATATCGTTTCGCCTTTCCATGCGGGCAAACACGACATAGAGGTGATTTTAGGATGAAAAATAAAATAATCTTTTCATTTGCGTTTTTATTTTTTGCGTCGATTGCTTTCGGCGGCGAGCTGCTCAAAATATCTTCCGTTGAAAATTCCGTTTCTATCAAACTTCCTACGGGCGGCGATTTTATCTATAAAGCTTCCGACGATTTCCCAGAAATTGTTTACGGCTCAAGAATTACGGCTTTGCGCGGAGCGGTAACTATAAAAGCCTTTAACACCGTAGATATCGCGCTTGAAAAAGAGCAAAGCGTTTTTATAACTAAAAATCCTATTACAAACGCCATAGAGCTGTTTAAACGCGAATCAAAAAATCAAAAGCCTATTAAAATAAAATTGGCGGGGCGCGCAAACGCATATGTAGGCGCGGACACGAGCGTTGCGCTTACGGAACAATACCCAAGCGTTTATTTTGAAGTTAAAAAAGGCAGGTGTTCCGTAAAGAACGCTGAGGGAAAAATATACGAACTTGAAGCGGGCGACCGCTACGAAGCTAAAAAGGGTTTACTGGATTGACGGCGCAATCGCAGACGACGCGGGCATAGCTCTTGCCGCGAAAAAATAAAAGCCGTGTTTTTTACAGCCGCGATTTAGGCGGTTTTAGACTATAAAACGGTTTTGGAGACTATAATGCCTTTTAAATTTCAAAAACTTAATATTGCCGACGTAATTTTAATTGAAGCGAAAAAATTTGAAGACCAAAGAGGTTTCTTTGCCGAGCTTTACCACAGAGGTTCTTTTAGCGAGACGCAAATAAACAGCCCGATAAAACAAATCAATTTTTCAAAGTCGCAAAAAGGGGTTTTGCGCGGACTTCATTATCAGCTAAATCCTTTTGCGCAAGGGAAAATCATAAGGGCTGTTTCGGGCAGAATTTTTGACGTCGCCGTTGATATAAGAAAAAATTCCGACACCTTTGGCAAATGGGTAGGCGTTGAGCTTTCGTCTGAAAAATTTGAGATGATATATATTCCGCAAGGTTTTGCGCACGGATTTGAAGTTTTGTCGGAGACGGCTGAATTTGAATATTTCTGCACAGAATTTTACAGTCCGCAATCAGAAAGGGGGATACTATATAACGACCCCGACATAGATATAAAATGGAATACAAAAAACCCTATAATTTCCGAAAAAGATTTAAGAAACCCGCCTCTAAAAGCCGCCGAAATCAATTTTTAAAGGAATAACAGAAATAATGATAAACCGCAGACGCTGAAACGAGTTTAAGGCGACATACAAGCGGCAACTAAAAAAACAAAGATATAAAGGGCGTCTCTAAAAACGCTAACGCCCGTTTAAGCCTGCGCCTTTTTCAGCGTTTCTGCGTCAGAAAATTTGTCCGCTTGCATTTTCTTTTTTGAACTGACGCAAAATTTGCGGCAAGCGCAAACATTATAAGTTTTTAGAGACACCCAAAGGGACGGACGTTTTACAGCGTCCGTTTCTTTTTTTGCGGAAAGCGAAAAATATGCTATAATTGTAAGAAAATTTAAACAATGAAAAGTATTTGTAAAAATATTTGCTTGATACGCTCTTCTATAGACGAAATAAAAAAACGTTCCGTCGCAGACGGCAGCGTGGAAATCCTTGCCGTAACTAAAACTTTTCCTTATCAAGACGTAAGAGAAGCTCTAAACTGTGGGATAAACAATATCGGCGAAAGCAAAATCCAAGAGGCTCTTCCAAAGTTTGAAGCTCTCGGCGCTTTGCCCGACGGCGTTTTAAAGCATTTTATAGGGCGGCTTCAATCTAACAAAGTTAAAAGAGCCGTAGAAAATTTTGATTTAATTCAGTCTGTAGACAGTTTAAAACTCGCAAAAGACATAGACAGGCGCGCTATGGATATAAATAAAATTCAAAATTGTTTAATAGAAGTAAAAGTTTCCGGCGAAGAAAGCAAAGCCGGAATTTCTTTTAATGAAGCCGAAAAATTATACGCGCAGTGTTTTGAGCTTTCAAACGTGAAAATTTGCGGGCTTATGACCATAACGCCGTTAAACGACGACCCCCAAGCGTCGCGTCCTTATTTTAAAGCCGTATTTAACTTGTTTGAAACTTTGAAAGAAAAATATAAGAAGAAAGAATTTTCTATTCTTTCAATGGGAATGTCAGGCGATTTTAAAATAGCCGTTGAGGAGGGATCAAATATGGTCAGAATAGGTTCCGCTATATTTGGCGAACGCAATTATGGAAATCAGTAAAAAACTGTTTTTTATCGGCTCAGGCAATATGGCGTCGGCTATAATTTCAGGGCTTTTGCAGTCTAAACTCGTAAAACCCGAAAACATTGTCTGCAACGACGTCGTAAAAGAAAAAACTGTAAATTTGTCGCTCAAATACGGAATTTCAATCGCCGAAGATAAAGGCGAAGCCATTATAGGTTCAGACATTATATTCCTTTCCGTAAAACCGCAAAATATGCCCGAAGTGTTTGGCGAGATAAAACAATTCGTAAAAAAAGGCGCGATAATAATTTCAATCGCCGCAGGAATTACGGTAAAATTTATTGAAGACAGTATAGGAAAAGAAGTAGGCGTTATAAGAGCAATGCCAAATACGCCCGCTCTTACGCTTGCCGGCGCGACGGCTTTGTGCAAAGGGAATTTTGTTTCAGAAGAACAACTTGCAAGGGCTAAACAGCTTTTTTTAGCTATAGGGAAAGTTGAAATTTTAGATGAAAGCAAGTTTGACGTTATCACAGCTCTTTCAGGGTCGGGTCCCGCATATATTTTCTATTTTTGCGAACTTATGCAAAAAGCGGCGCAAGAGATGGGGCTAAGCAAAAATCTTGCGAAAGTTTTTGCCGTTCAAACTGTTTACGGCGCAGGCAAAATGCTTGTAGAAACGGGCATATCCGCGGCGGAGCTTAAAGAAAAAGTAAAAAGCCCTAACGGAACTACGGAAGCGGCGTTAAAATATTTTGAAGCGCAAAATCTTTACGACATAGTGAAAACGGCTATGAAAGAAGCTGAAAAACGTTCTAAAGAATTAAGCAAATAATCGGGGGGAAAATGGTAATTAAGGTAAGGGTTATTCCTAACTCTAAAAGAAACGAAGTGGTGAGCAGAATCGGTTCAATTTTAAGAGTAAAAATTTCCGCTCCGGCAGTAGAAGGAAAAGCCAATGAAGAACTCTGCGAATTCCTTTCAGATTTTTTTGACGTAAAACGCTCGCAGATTTTTTTAAGAAAAGGCGAACGCGGCAGAGAAAAAACTATAGAAGTGACAGGCCGTTCCGAAGAAGAGCTTGAAGAAGTTTTAGACACTATACCTTAAATTAAGGTATAAAATGATAAACGAAAGGCGCAAGCTGAAAGTAAGATAAAATTGCCGGCAAAGCCTGCGGGCAAAGCTTGTTTTTTCATTTTTTCTATGGCTAAGGCGGTTGGGAAGTTAAACGTCTAAGCACAGACGAACGGCAGCGTAAACGTCAACAGATAAATTGTTCCTTAAAAAGAATATATAATTAAGCGTATAAGAGACGTTGGAAGACTGGCGACAAAAAGGGCAAAAAAAAAGCCCGAGGGGTATCAGAGTCTCCAACGCACAAAGGGTAAA
>JAISLV010000039.1 GCA_031277075.1 Endomicrobium sp.
CATTCAGTCATTCCTTACAGCGAGCTATACGCTTTGTTTCCTAAATATTTGCAGCAGCTTTTGATGGAAAGTCTGGGCAAGTCCGTAGATAAAGACGGCAAGGAAGTTGATTATAATACAGGCGCGCAAGCGTTTGGCGAAGCGGGAACGGATTCGCAGCATTCTTTTTTCCAGCTTTTTCATCAGGGGACAAACAAAACTCCCATAGATTTTATATCAAGCCTTGTATCTCCCGCAATAAATCCGAATATGACGGAAGCAGAGAGAAAAAATATAGAGGAAAGACACGCAATATTCTTCTCTAATCTTTTGGCTCAAAGAGAGGCTTTCGCTATGGGCAGAGATTATAACGAAGTTATAGCCGAAGCGGACGCCGCAAAAGCAAAAGCCGTTTTAGCGATAGAACAAAGCTCTCTTTCAGAAGAAGCAAAAAAGAGCGCGATAGCTTTTGAAGAAGAACGATACGAAGCTATAAAACCTCAAAAGGCTTTTGACGGCAACAGACCTTCTAATTTAATTGTTTTTGACAAAATGAACCCGGAGGCTTTGGGTATGACTATAGCTTTATACGAACATATTACAGCCGTTCAGTCTGCAATATGGAATATAAACGCTTTTGACCAATGGGGCGTAGAGCTTGGCAAAAAGCTGGCGCAAAAATTACAGCCGAATATGCTTGAGCAAACGCAAGAAAAGCCTGAAGGATTTAGCGCAAGCACGAATTATTGGCTTGACGAGTTTAAAAATTCAAAAGGTTCGGTTGTGATGAGACAAAATTATCCCAAAGTTTATTCTTGGCTTTTAAACGGAAACAAGCCTATTATTGCGCTGCTTAAACTTTCGGCTATAGAGACGTTCCCTTCGCTTTTTAAAGGGAAAGAATTTATAGAAGCGCATTTAGACAAAGACAAAGAAACTGCGGCGGGGTTTGTAAAATTTAACAATTTACTAAAAGCCGCGTTTTTAATTCCAGCCGCATTATCTTTTATAGTAGCGGCGTCTCTTCCAGCGCTTCCTTTTATTGTTATTGCGGCGTCTATAGCCGGGCTTTTTGCGGCGAATACTATAAGACATATCAATATTGATTACAGATACGTAAAGAATTTGTCCGAAACTATAAATGCTATTCCAAGCGTTAGCGCAAAAGATTTGAAAAACTCTTCGCGCCTTGACGTTTTAATAATAAACGACGCTACCGCGCTTTCTGAAGACCCTGCGGAACTCGGTTTTGAAAACACGGGTTTAAAAGCCGACGGGAAAATAATATGGAAAAGCGTTAAAACGGGTAGGCTTATAATATTTAGCGACGGCGCGCGCTTTGACAATATAAACGCCGCCGCAAACGACGTAATGCCTGCAGTATTGAACGCAAAAGGCGAAAAATTTGAGATTTCCTCTATTGCCATAGACGAAAGGGACGGCGCAAAAAAGACGTCTTACGGATATGACGGCGCATTAGTTTTAAGCAAAAATTTTCACAATGAAATCGTTTCGCTTTCAGGCGGGAGCCTTGCCGACGCGGGCGAAAAAATAAGAAAAGAGCAAGAAGCCGAAAATTTTGTTTTTGCAAAAAATTTCATAATGAATTTAAGCGGCATAAAAACAAAAGAAGAATTAACTCAAGCTATAAACGCTTACAATAAATCTGGCAATCAGCAAATAGCTTTGCCTGCGGCGTTTTTTGAGAGTATGTCGGGGCAAAAAATAAAAGATTTTGTTTCAAAAATGTCTGAAAACGGCGCGAGAGTTTTTGTGGTTTTAGACGAAAAATCAGCGTTCGACGGACATAATTTTGAGTCTTTAAAATCCGCTCTTATAAATTACGGTTTTGCGGGGTATCTTGTTAAAGAAGGGCAAGAGCTTAAAGCTGTAAGAGATTATTTTGCCGAAAGGGAAAATAAAGTCTCTGAAATTTCAGGCTTTACAAACGAGCAAGAGCTTATTTCTAAAATTGCCGCTTCAGACGCGGACGCCGTCAAAGCCGTCAACGTTGAAAATTATATTTCGCTTATATCCGAAGGCGGCGAAAGAGACATAAGCGCAAGAATAGGAAATCTTATAGGGCTGTTTAGCGGGCAGGTTTTGAAATTTTTTAATAGGCGTTTCAGCGTTCAAAGCGCGGTTCAAACGGCTTTGGCTTTTGATATGTCGGCAGTTCCGTCTTTATCGCAAAACGATTTAGAAGAAATAAAAAGCGTTTTAAGAACCGCAGGCAAACTGGGAATTTCTGAAAGAGACGGAAACATTATTCATTTTATGGATAACGCCGCGTTGCTTGAACGGATAAAAAGCGCCGTAGGGGCTGTTGGCGAATTTGCAATTTACGAACAGAGAATAGACGATAACGTTGAAAATACGGTTGAAAAAACAAGAATAAAAACGGCTTTTTATATTACAATCGCTCAAAAAGCGATAGTTAAGGCTGATTTAAATAACGGAGGTCTTGGTCTTGCGGACAAGAACCTTGAAGATATTATGGTTTTAAGCGCGGCTTCTCAAAGTCTCGTAGACGAAGATTTTATCAATATGTTTATGAAAGATATATCGGGCAAGAGCGCGGTATATGTCTACGAAGCCGCGAAAAATAAAGCCGTTGAACTCAATATGAGAGAAGATAAAGACGGCAATAAAACCGCAGCCGCTACCGCGTATCAGCTGCTACTGTTATACGGCGAAAGAAAACGCGCGCAAAACGAAATATCCGCGCCCGTTCAAATAGACGTGAAAGCGATATCGGCGATATTGTCAGCGGCGTAAACCGTTAAAACGCAGTTAAAAGAGTTTTAATACGTATTTAAAATAAGCGCGCGAGGCTTTTTACTCCTAAAATATCGGCAGTCTAAAGTTAGATAGCCCGCATAATATCTGCGGTTTTGGCGATATTTAATTTTTCAAGACAAAATGGGTGTCTCTAAAAAAACTAATGTCCGTCCTTGCCGCGCATTTTGCGGCGTTTGAGCATCACAAAATTTGTCCGTCCTTGCTCTTATGACGCCCTTCATTTTCTTCTTTGACCTGCCGTAAAATTTACGGCATTTACGGACATTATAGGTTTTTGCAAGACGCCCAATGACAACAAAAGACGACGGTTGCGCATATATGTTTTTAAAAACTTTTACGTCTTCTTAAAAGCGCGCTTAAAATTTAAAGTATTCGTCATGCGTTTTTATCTTAGTTTATTTTCCCGCTTTTGTCTGCGGTTAATTATTAAAATACCCCGCCCGCAAAAAACAGAATTTTGCAGGCAGGGTATTTTATTTTAACCAATTTCAAGGCGAAAGATAAAAGTTTGTCGCTTTTGCTTATCCGAGCCTAACCGCGCAACTTCCCAACGCTTGATATTTTCACTTTGGTTATTCTACAAATATTTCCGTTCTTCTGTTTGCCGCGCGCCCTTCTTTTGTTTTGTTTGTATCTATCGGCATTTTTGAACCAAATCCTATAAAGCCTATCTTTTCTACGGGTATTCCGTTTAGTAAAAACTCTTTATACACTACTTCCCCTCTTTTGCGCGAAAGTTTGTTATTTATTTCATCCGTCCCCGTTGTGTCGCTATGTCCTTCTACCGTTATCTTTTTATAATCGTATTCTCTTATTTCTTTTGCCTGCTGTTTTATTATTCCTACAGCTTCTTCTGTAAGTTCATATTCGTTTATTCCAAACTTTGCTATGTTTAACTTATACGCTTTTATTATAGGTTTTTTCCGTCTTTCCTGCGCTTGTTGAAGATTTCTCTCTGTTATCGCTTCTCTCTGTTTTCTCTTTTCTTCTTCTGCTGCGGACTTCATTTATTTTATGTTATTTTTATATTTATCTAATATTATTCCTTTGCTTAAATCTTTCAACTCTTTTATATCTTCTTTTTTTATCTCTATTTCATCGTTTACATATACTCCTTCCAGTTCTTTTATGCTCTCTCTGCCAGCTTTTGCTCCCGCTTTATTTAACTTTTCTATAAAACTTTCCGCTCCTTTCTTATCTTTAAATACAAATATTCTTCCGCCATAATTAACTAAATATATTTTCCCGCCTTTTTTAAGCCCTAACATCGTTCCCGCTTCTTTTCTAATCACTATGTTAGCTTTTTCCCCTTTCGCCTCTATCACAATGCTTGCTTCGCTTTCCTCTACTACTTCCATTATTATCGCTTCTCTTTTTACTTTCTTTGCCTCTTCAGGTATGCCTTTTATCTCAGTTATCCCATTTACATATTTTACCAGCATCATACCCTCAGACATATCCCCAAGCTCTTCTGCATAGTCCGCGCAATTTATCTTCCCATCTATAATTTTTGTTTCCGATGTTTTTATCTCTTCCTTTTTTGCTCCGCGTTTCATTAGTTCGTTTATCAATCTTTTCATATTTGTTTCATTGTTAAACAAAAATACTTTGCCCTTATAACATACTTTATATATTTTATCCGATTCCTTAAATGATAAATTTTCCATTATCTCTTTTCTTAGTTTTATTTCTCCATTGCCGTCGCTTTGCGTTTCCCATACTTCTAACATATCCTTTTCTTTTAATACTTTTTCTAGTATGCTTTCCGTATTTTCTTTTTCTATTTTTTTGCCAAACATATATCTAACCCCGATATTGCCGTATATGTTTGAGTATGCCGACGCGCCGTAATAGTTTGCGTTTGCGTATATTTTTAAATTGTCCGTTATCTTTGCTTCTGCCCCTGCGCCTATTCCTATCTCTAAAATTCCTTCCTCCGCTCCTCTGCTTTTAAATGTTTCGTTTGCGCCTTTAAATGCGGTCTCTATCTCAGGCTGCGCCGCGCTCAATAAATATTTTCCCTCTGCTTTTGCATAAAAACTAAATCTGCTTTTCTCATACTCTATCCCAGCTCCTGCGCGCGCCGCGCTTCTTAGATAGTTTCCCGCGCTTACCTCTAAATCAAATATCCCAGCTCCGTTTTCTTTGAAACTCCCATAATTTGTGTTTTCAACTTCCATTCCTATATAAGGTCTCAATTTTAGTTTTTCATTTATTTGATACTTAAACGCTCCTTCAATATCTGCGTTTAATGTGAAAGCGTTTATATCGGCTTTGGCAATTTTGCCCATTGCAAGCCTTTCCGTATTGAATTTGTCATAGCTTCCAAGCGCCATAGCTTTTAATTCCCACATATCCCTTATATATCCGCCGTATACCCCAAGCCCGTTTTTATTGCCGTCGGCTTTATTTTTGCCTTGCTCTATATTGTCTTTGTTCACTCTTGCATATATTCCATACATTATATCCCCGTCCAACAGCTTGTCGGCTAAGAATTTATCGTATCCTATCATAATGCCTAAAGATAAATCTTTATAATCTTGCGGCGAATTATCGTTTTCTTTAAACGTTTCCACTCCGCCTTTAACTTGCGTCCACAAACCGCCGTTTGTTTCATATTTGTCCGAATGATTTCTGATTTTATCGTATACCTCGTTATTTGGGCTGTCTGCCGCGGCGTTCCTTATTACGTTTGCCAAGAAGTAGCCCGACGTAGCCGCTAAAAAGGACTTCACTTCGGCTATATCCTCAGGCGTCCCGTCGTCTTGTTTATCGTTCATATCCGACAATAGCGTTTGCCACTCGCCCGTAGAAGTCGGCGATATTTCGTCAAAAGTTTTTGCCGTCTGTTTTTGGTTATACGACAGCCCGTCCAAATCGCCAAAATGGGTTGACGCCGCGCCGTTTACTATAAGCCATATTATGTCGTTATCGGGATATAGTTTGTAATTTAACGATTTGTCGCTTATATCGCTGTTCTTAAACATTCCGTCTAAACTTCCCGCGCCGCCTGTCGCTATTACCAATTGATAAGAAACGTTGTCGTAGCCGCCAACGCCCACATGTATATATATGTCGCCGTCTATCCGCGCCGTCGTTGCGGTTATTTTATCGTTGCCGATATTATCTGCTCCCGTTATGTCTATCTTTAAGTTAGTATCGCTTACAAAGTTATTTACATTTATTTCTTCATGCGTGCCATTTTGCATATTCAACACTGCCCCTTCCGCTTTGAAATCCCCGCCCGTATAGCTTGCTCCGCTTGCAAAAGCCAATTCCCCTTTTTCAGCGTTAAACGTCCCGTTGATAAACGATACGTTCCCTTCTAGCGTCAATGTCCCGTTCCCTGTCTTATTTATTATGCCGTTTCCGCCTACTTGCCCGCTAAACGTTAAATTGTTATTTGCGCTTATATTCATTTCGGAATTGTTTAAAGCATAGCTTGAACCGCTTGTAAAAGCCGAGCCGTCTGCAAATTCTAATACGCTGCCCGAATTTATATTGTGCGCCCCGCCAAACGAACCGCTTGAAACTATAGTTTTTCCTGCGTCTTGCGTAAACGTTCCCAAATAGCCGAAGTTGTCGCCTGCGATATTTAATATTCCGCCGCCAGTTTTGTTTATTTCTGACGCTAACGTTGCGCTAACTTGACCGTTTATCGTCAATTCATTGCTTGCGCTTATTGTCAATGTAGAGTTGTTTAAATTATAGCTTGAACCGCTTGTAAAAGCCGCGCCCGTAGCAAATTCCAGCTCGCCGCCGTTTATATTGTGCGCGCCGCTAAACGAACCGCTTGAAACTACCGTCTTTCCGCCGCTTTGCGTAAACGTTCCCAAATAGCCGAAGTTGTCGCCTGCGATATTTAATATCCCGCCGCCCGTTTTATTGATTTTTGACTGCGCTGTTGCGCTAACTTGCCCGTTTATCGTCAATTCATTGCTTGCGCTTATCGTCATCGTCGCGCCGTTTAAAGCGTAGCTTGAACCGCTTGTAAAAGCCGCGCCCGTAGCAAATTCCAGTTCGCCGCCGTTTATATTGTGCGTTCCGCCAAACGAACCGCTAGACACTATAGTTTTTCCTGCGTATTGTTCAAATATTCCGCTATAGCCGCCGCTATTAGCGTTTATGTAAAAATTTCCGCCGCCGTCTTTTGTTATCAATCCTTCGCCCGCTATGCCGCCGTTTATTACAACATTTCCCGCGCCGCTTATGGTTGTAGTTCCCTCTGCAGTTTGATATATATCGTTTCCTATAGCGGCAGTATTTCCTGTAAATACAATACTGTTTTCTGCAAGAGGAGCAAAAACGAGGCTTCCCGCATTATATATCGCTCCGCCGCTAGACGCCGCGATATTTCCTGTAAATGTAGCCGTTGAACCCGTAAAATTTATAACTGCATTTTCATTGTATATCGCGCCGCCCGTATCGCTTGCGCTGTTGCTTGTAAAATTCACGCGGACATCTGTGAAGTCTATTGTTGAACCGCCGATATTGAAAATCGCTCCGCCGCCGCCTGCGATATTACTTGTAAAGTTGACGCTTACATTTGTGAAAGTTATTGTTGAATCGTTGGCATTGGCAATCGCGCCGCCATAATCGCCTGCGCTATTGCTTGTAAAATGGACGTTTCCATCTGTAAAGTCCATTGTTGAATTATTATTATTGAAAATCGCCCCGCCTGTGAGCGCGCTATTGCCTGCAAAAACTGCAACGCTGTTTGTAAAATTTATCGCGCCGCTATAATTATCAACAGCTCCTCCCCATGAGCTTGCGTTGTTGCTTGTGAAATTTACGCTTGCGTTTGTAAAATTTATCAAAGAATAGTTCTCTATTCCCCCGCCGTCGTAATTTACGCTGTTGCCTGTAAAATTCACGTTTGCGCTAGTAAAGTTTATAGTCGCATTATTCTCATTGGAAATCGCTCCGCCATACTGTCCTGCGCTGTTGCTGGTGAAATTCACGCTGCCATTGGCGAAAGTTATCGTTGAACCGTCAATATTTGAAATCGCGCCGCCAAAACTTGCGCTGTTGCTGGTGAAATTTATGTCTACATCGGCGAAATCTATTGTTGCGCTTTCATTGTAAATCGCGCCGCCCGTATCGCTTGCGCTATTGCTGGTAAAATGGACATTTCCATCGCTGAAAGCGATTATTGAACCGCTGGCATTGTAAATCGCGCCGCCTGAACTTCCCGCAATATTTTCGGTAAATGTTATAGCGGAAGTCGTAAAATTGATTTCTGAGCTTCTAGTATTAAGAATCGCTCCTCCTAAGTTTGCATTGTTGCCGGCGAAATTCACGCTTGCGTTTGTGAAATTTATAGACGCGCTGGTATCATTTAAAACCGCCCCGCCGTCGACGCTTGCGATGTTTCCTGTGAAATGGACGTTTCCATCTGTAAAGGCTATTATTCCATTTTCATTGAGAATCGCCCCGCCGTCGCCTGCGCTGTTGCTTGTAACATAGACGTCTACATCTATGAAGTCTATTGTTGACTTATTAAAATTGTAAATCGCGCCGCCCGCATAGTTTGCGCTGTTGCTGGAGAAATTCACGCCGCCATTAGTAAAAGTTATTGTTGAACCGCCGATATTTGAAATCGCGCCGCCATAACTGTTTGCGCTATTGCTTGTAAAGTTCGCGCCGCCGTTTGTAAAATTTATGGCTGATAATAAATCATTGTGAACAGCTCCGCCTCTGCTGTTTAAGCCCCCCGTATTGCCCGTAAAATTCACGCTTGCGCTTGTAAAATTTATAGTCGCATTATTGTAATTGTCTATCGCGCCGCCATAATCGCCTGCGCTATTGCTTGTGAAATAGACGCTTCCATCTGTGAAAGTTATTGTCGCATTATTATTGTGAATCGCCCCGCCGGAACTTGCGCTGTTGCTTGTAAAATTTACTTGGCTGTCTGCAAATGTTATTATTGAATTATCATTTAAAATCGCCCCACCGTTATAACCCGCGCCTATAGAGTTTCCCGTAAATGCTGCCGTTGAACTGACAAAATTTATATTTGCATTGTTGCCGCTTACTATTGCTCTTGCCGCGCTGCCGTTAAAATTGTTTATTGAATTGACAAAATTTACAGTAGAGCCGTCAACGTTTAGCAATCCGCTTCCAATTATTCCGCCGTAAATTTCTATATTTGAGCCGTTATTTACATTTATCACGCCTAAATTGTATATGTCGTTTTTAATTCCGTTTGCAGTGTTGCCGCTAAACACGGCTTTGCTTGTATCAAATGTTATAACGTCTATATTAAAAATCGCCCCGCCGGAGCTTGCCGCAATATTTCCTGTAAACGTTATTGTTGAACCTGCAAAACCTATTTTAGACGTATTGCTAATTGCTCCGCCGAGCATATTTGCGTTGTTGCTTGTAAAGTTGACGCTTGCATTTGTGAAAGATATGCTTGAGTTGATGGCATTGGAAATCGCCCCGCCGTACTCGTTTGTGCTGTTGCTTGTGAAGTTAACGCTTGCATTTGTGAAAGATATGCTTGAGTTGTTGGTATTGTCAATCGCCCCGCCGTCATTACTTGCGCTGTTGCCTGTAAAGTTGACGCTTGCATTTGTGAAAGATATGCTTGATTTGATGGCATTGGAAATCGCGCCGCCATACTCGTTTGCGCTGTTGCTTGTGAAGTTGACGCTCCCTCCTGTGAAAGTTATTGTTGAACTATTGTAATTGTAAATCGCTCCGCCGCTGCTTGCGCTGTTGCTTGTGAAGTTGACGCTTGCATTTGTGAAAGTTATGCTTGAGGTGTTGTAATTGTAAATCGCGCCGCCTAAACTGCTTGCGCTGTTGCCTGTGAAGTTGACGCTTGCATTTGTGAAAGATATGCTTGAGTTGTTGGTATTGTGAATAGTGCCGCCATAGTCTGCGCTGTTGCCTGTGAAGTTGACGTTCCCGCTTGTAAAATCTATTGTAGAATAATATCCATTGTAAATCCCGCCGCCGTTATTACTTGCGCTGTTGCCTGTAAAGTTGACGCTCCCGCTTGTGAAATTGATTGTAGCAGAGTGATTGAGGATCGCTCCGCCGGCATAATTTGCGCGGTTGTCTGTAAAGTTGACACTTGCATTTGTGAAAGATATGCTTGAGTTGGAATTATAAATCGCTACGCCATATCCTGCGCGATTACCTGTGAAGTTGACGCTTCCTCCTGTGAAAGTTATTGTTGAACTATTGTAATTTATAATTGCCGCGCCGCCGCCATGCTCGTGTGCGCTGTTGCTTGTAAAGTTGACGCTCCCGCTTGTGAAATTGATTGTAGCAGAGTAATTGAAAATCGCCCCGCCATACTCGAGTGCGCTGTTGCTTGTGAAGTTGACGCTCCCGCTTGTAAAATCTATTGTAGAATTAGATTCATTGTAAATCGCCCCGCCCCAGTATGCGCTGTTGCTTGTGAAGTTGACGCTCCCGCTTGTAAAATTGATTGTAGAATTAGAGTTATTGGATATCGCCCCGCCATACCCGCCATACATGTCTGCGCTGTTGCTTGTGAAGTTGACGCTTCCTCCTGTGAAAGTTATTGCAGAGCTATTGTAATTGAAAATCGCCCCGCCCCAGTATGCGCTGTTGCTTGTGAAGTTGACGCTCCCGCTTGTAAAATCTATTGTAGAATTAGATTCATTGTAAATCGCCCCGCCATACATTTCTGCGCTGTTGCCTGTAAAATTGACGCTTGCATTTGTGAAAGTTATGCTTGAGTTGTTGGCATTGTAAATCGCCCCGCCATATGTTGCGCTGTTACCTGTGAAGTTGACGCTTCCGCTTGTGAAAGTTATTCTTGAGTTGCCTGTATTGAAAATCGCCCCGCCCCAGTATGCGCTGTTGCTTGTAAAGTTGACGCTTGCATTTGTGAAATTTATTGTTGAATTAGTATTGAAAATCGCGCCGCCTGAACTTACCGCGACATTGTCTGTGAAATTTGTGTTTCCGCTTGTAAAGTTTATAGCCGAATCGTAGAGATTATAAATCGCCCCGCCGCTCCGCCTTGCGCTGTTGCTTGTGAAGTTGACGCTCCCGCTTGTAAAATTGATTGGAGAATTAGAGTCATTGAAAATCGCCCCGCCGCTCCACCTTGCGCTGTTGCTTGTAAAGTTGACGCTCCCGCTTGTAAAGTTTATAGCCGCAAGGTTTCCATTGTAAATCGCGCCGCCTGAACTTACCGCGACATTGCCTGTGAAATTTGTGTTTCCGCTTGTAAAGTTTATAGCCGAATTGTAGAGATTATAAATCGCCCCGCCATTAGAGTTTGCGCGGTTGCTTGTGAAGTTGACGCTTCCGCTTGTGAAATTGATTGTAGAATTAGAGTAATTGCGAATCGCGCCGCCTAAACTGCTTGCGCTGTTGCTTGTGAAGTTGACGCTTCCTCCTGTGAAAGTTATTGTTGAACTAATGTAATTGAAAATTGCCCCGCCAGAATTTGCGTTGTTTCTGGTGAAGTTGACGCTCCCGCTTGTAAAATTGATTGTAGAATTAGAGTAATTATAAATTGCGCCGCCTAAACTGCTTGCGCTGTTGCTTGTGAAGTTGACGCTTCCGCTTGTAAAATTGATTGTAGAATTAGAGTCATTGAAAATCGCCCCGCCATAATAACTTGCGCTATTACTTGTGAAGTTGACGCTTGCATTTGTGAAAGTTATTTTTGAGCTGTTGGAATTGTAAATCGCGCCGCCATTACTGCTTGCGCTGTTGCTTGTGAAATTCACAGTTCCATTATTAAAAGCAATTGACTTAGATGATGATAAATTAATTGCTCCGCCGCTACCTGATGCTATAGTACTATTTAAAAAAGACAATGAGTAATTGTTTAAATTTATAGTCATATCTAAACCGCTGCCGCCATCGCCCAATCTGTTATTATTAAATGTAATATTATTTCCTAAGGTAATGTTTTGCGCGCTTCCGCCTGAATATGCCGCTTTAAAATCTGTAGTAGAATAAACTACCTGCGCCTCTGCCGCCGCTGTAAACGCAAATAAAACAAATAACAATGACAAAATAAACTTTTTCATTTTTTCTCCTTGTAAGTTATGCGTAATTTACAACGTATATTGTAAAACATAGTTGCTTTTTTTTCTTTCTACAATGGCTTTTACGAAACGAAAGGGAAAGTTTCGCGCTTAGAAACAAAATTCGTTGAAAAATCAAACCTTTTGTGTTATCCTATAAACATTATGAAAGCGCCGAAAATACCAAACGAATACGCCGGTATAATAAAGAAAATTTCCGAAACCGCAAAAGAAGAAGGTTTTTCGGTCTATGCCGTCGGAGGTTTTGTAAGAGATTTGTTTATTAAAAGATTTCCAAACGATTTAGATATTATGGTTGAACCTTTATGCTCTTCGCAAAATTCTCGCCTTGCAGGAATAAATTTTTCAAAAGTTTTAGCTTCAAAATATTCTTTAGGAAACCCCGTTATTTTTGAGCGTTTCGGCACGGCGAAACTTTTTATTGACGGGCGGGAAGTGGAATTTGTAATGCCGCGCAAAGAATATTACGAAGATTCTTCGCGCAACCCTGACACGGACATAGGGACGCTTGAACAAGACGCTTTAAGAAGAGATTTTACGATTAACGCTTTATTTTTGCGTTTAAACGACAATGAAATTTTGGATTTAACGCTCAAAGGCGCGGCTGATATTAAAAACAAAATAATACGAGTCGCAGATTCTTCGGCTGCGGATATAATTTTTAAACAAGACCCTTTAAGAATTTTAAGAGCCGTTCGGCAAAGTCTTCAGCTTGGGTTTGCCATAGAGCCAAACACTTACGAGGCGATGAAAAACTCGGTAAAGAGGATAAAAATCGTTTCGCCCGAGCGCATAAGAGACGAACTCAATAAAATCTTGTCTGAAAAATTTCCGTCGACGGCTTTTAGAATGATGGAAACGCTGGGTTTATTGTTGGAAATTTTGCCCGATATCGCTATATTAAAAGGGCTGACGCAGCCTGAAAAGTATCATATAGACGACGTTTTCGGACATACGCTTAGCGTCGTTGACAGGGTAAAAAACGTTTTGGTTTTAAGGCTTGCGGCATTGCTGCACGACGCGGGCAAGTTTGCCGCCCGCAAAGACGAAAACGGCAAAATCTCTTTTATAGGGCATGAGAAACAAGGCGCGGAAATCGCGCAAAGAGTTCTCAAAGAGTTAAAATATCCGAAAATTTTTATATCGCAAATTTCTCTGATAATTGAAAATCATCTCTATCCGAAAATGTATGAGCGACAATGGAGCTACGCCGCCGTCAGAAGGTTTGCCGCACGCTGCGGCGGCGAACTTGAAAATATATTGGAACTTTCTAAAGCCGATTACGGACGCAAAAACGACGAAGACGCTTTAAAATCGCTCAAAGAGAGAATAGAGGAATTAAAATCGCGAGATGCTTTAATTCGCGGCGGAGAATTGCTCAGCGGAACGCAGCTGATGCGGCGTTTCTCTTTGCCTCAAGGCGGCTGGATAAAACAAGCTAAAGAAATTATAGCGCAGGAAAGATTTGAAAACCCGAACCTAACGGAAGACGAGGCGTTCGGCTTGATAAAAAGAAAAATGGGATTATAATTGTAAAGCGCCATCGCGGGAAACGGGAATTGTCTTTGAGTTTTAGGGGAACGTAAATTTAGTATAATAGCGCTAAGGGCGTCATAAGAGCAAGTACGGACAAATTTTTTGATGCGGCAATTCGCAGAGACAATGTCTAAAGGCGCAAGGCTTGGGTTGGCGTTATGGTTTTTAGAGACGCCCAAATACAAATGCCTCTTGCCGTCGCCAAAAACCGATGCGAAGCATCGCCCAAAACTGACGCGAATGCGTCACCCAAAACTGACGCGAATGCATCGCCCAAAACTGACGCGAATGCGTCGTCCAAAACTGACGCGAATGCGTCGCCCAAAACTGACGCGAATGCGTCGCCAAAAACTGACGCGAATGCGTCGCCCAAAACTGACGCGAATGCGTCGCCCAAAACTGACGCGAATGCATCGCCCAAAACTGACGCGAATGCATCGCCCAAAACTGACGCGAATGCGTCACCCAAAACTGACGCGAATGCGTCACCCTGAACTGACGCGAATGCATCGCCCAAAACTGACGCGAATGCGTCACCCTGAACTTGTTTCAGGGTCTGTTTCAGGGTCTGTTTCAGGGTCTCTTTCAGGGTCTGTCTTTGTTATTGAACAGCAGATGCTGAAACGAGTTCAGCATGACGAATTAACTAATTGGGCGTCTTGCAAAAACCTATAATGTTCGTAAATGCCGCAAATTTTGCGGCATTTCAAAGAAGAAAATGAAGGGCGTCATAAGAGCAAGGACGGACAAATTATTCGCAGAGAGAGTGTCGCAAGGCAAGGACGGGCGTTATGGTTTTTAGAGACGCCGCTATATGAGAGGTAAAAGAAATGGAAGAGCAAAAACGGGACGCTGAAAGTCCGCCGCCGCAAGAAAACGGCGACAACGATTACGACCTTGCCAAGAAGTCCGAAAAAATAGACAAAGTCTACGACGTTGAAGGCGTTATTTTCGGGGCGATAGCGGGAGGCGTCGTCGGTTTTATAGTGTCTTTTGAAATAATTTTTGCGATACAGATAGGGGCTTTTGTGGGGCTTGTCGTCGGCACAAGAATAAAAAAGGAAAACAAAGACGACTCGCCTTTTCGTTAGAGACGCCTTTTAAGGAGAGTTTATGCCGGTAAATTATCTTAAACATATCGTTAAATACATAGACGTTTTTGTTGAACATTTAGAGCTTCACCCCGAAGAAATAAAAATTTCGTATTCAAAAAACGAAACCGAAGAATACTCCAAACTTTTGGATTTTTACAGCGAAACCGTAAGGCAAAACCCTACTGACGCTTCCGCTTATTATAATCGCGGAAAAATTTATTATAAGGCTGGAAAATACAAAGAATCCGTAAGCGAATACGATAAAGCCATAGAACTTGAACCTAATTATTCTTTCGCTTATATAGCGCGCGGCGAAGCGCGGGCGGCTTTAGACGATTACGAATTTTCAATACAAGACTTCAACAAAGCCATAGAGTTAAATCCTAAAAGCTCGTCGGCTTACGGGGGGCTTGGGAACGTCTATAGAAAACAGGGGAAATATTTAGAGGCTATAAGAAATTTTGACAAAGCGTCGGAACTCGGCGCGGATAACGCCTCTTCTTTTTACGGCAGAGGCATGGTCTACAGAAGTATGGGAGAAAACGACAAAGCCATAGCCGACTTTACAAAAACCATAGAACTAAACCCCGCCGACGATTTTGCCTACAATAACCGCGGCATAACTTACCGAAATATAGACAATTTGGAAAAAGCCGTCGCCGATTTTACAAAAGCGCTGGAAATAGAAAGTAAAAATTCTTTTTCTCTCAATAACCGCGGCATAGTCTATAGAAAAATGCTCAACGAGGACGCGGCTGAAAAAGATTTCAGAGCGGCTTTGGCGATAAACCCGAAAGACGCTTTTTCTTATTACAATCTCGCCGCTCTCTACAGGTATCAAGGGTATGACAACAAAGCCTTAGATATGATAGAAGAAGCTCTTGAAAGAGACCCTAAGTTTGCGCCGGCGTATTTGCTGCGCGCCTATTTTTACTCCGACAAATCCGATTTTAAGAAAGCGCTTGAAGCCGTTTTAAAAGCTCTTGAGCTGCTCCCCTCGTTTTTCTTTTTTTATGTTTTAAAAGGATATATTGAATACAATTTAAGGAATTATGCGAACTCTTGCGCAAGCTATCAAAAAGCTCTTGAGTTAAAGCCGTCAACGGTTGAAATTTATTACGCTTTAGGTATTTCCGAGCTTGCTCAAAAGCAATATTTTGCCGCGAAAGAAAATTTTAGCGCGGCTATAAACAAAGGTTTTATAAACGCCGAAATTTACGCCGCGCGCGGACAGGCGTCGTTTTTAACGGCTGATAATTCCGCCGCCGTAAAAGATTTCGGCGAGGCTTTGTCTAGGGACAAAAATATTTACGAAGCGCGTTATATGAGAGGCGAAGCTTGTTTTAAAGTCAAAGAATACGAAAACGCTTTAAAAGAATTTTTGCTGTGCGCCGACAACGACTATCAAAAAGCCTATTCCTGTTATTTTGCGGCTTTGGCTAATTACGAGCTTTTAAAATATAAGGAAGCCGTGAAATATTTTACGCTTGCAAAAGAAAACGGATACCCGTCTTACGATATTTTTAAACGGCGCGCGCGGGCTTATATGAAAATGGGCGAAATACGCGCCGCGTCCGCCGATTTGGAAGAGGCGGTTAAAGAAAAACCGCGCGATTCTTCGTCTTATAGAATGCTAGCCGAAATGTCTGAAGAAACGGGCAAATACGCCGACGCTTTAAAATACGCCGATATCGCCGTAGAGCTTTCCCCGCAAGACGAAAAATCTTATTACATAAGAGCTAAAGTTAAGTTTAACGAAAAGAATTTTATAGGGGCTTTTCACGACGCGCAAAAAGCGGCGGAATTAGCGCCGGACTATACCGACGCTCTCCTTATAAAAGCGCTCTCTAATCTGCACGGCGTAAATTACGAACAAGCCGAAAAAGATTTTGCGCAAGCGTTGGCTGTGTCGCCTGACAATATTGAAGTTTATGTCAACAGAACCCTTCTGTATATAAAAACCGACCGCGCAGAAAAAGCTCTTGAAGACGCAAACGCCGCGCTTGCCAGAGACAAAAATAATTCAATAGCCTATCTCTATAAGGCGGCGATATTTCGCAATATGGGCAGATTTGTAGATTCCGTAAAAAATTACGACGCGGCGATAAAAACGCTTATAGAAAAATCGCGCATTGAGGCGGATAGAACCGTTTTTGATTTTAAAGATTATTACGACAAGCAAAACAAGACGCTTGCCGAGCTTCATTCCGATATGGAAAATCTCACTAAAAAACTGCGCATATACGAACAGATTATTAAAGAAAGCGTAGTTGAAGAAAATAGAACAGAAATACCTCAAAAAACGGGAAAAGCAAAAACCGTCTACGTTATACCAGAACTTCCAAGAGAAATAATAGAAATGGCGGGCATTACGAAAACCGTTTTTGAAGAAAACTCAGCGGAAAATACAGAAATCTCAAAAGCGCGGGCGGCGGTAATTCCATCAGTTGTGGAAAAGACGCCTGCGGCGGAAACAATTGCGGCGAAAACTTCAATCGCCGATATGGCTGCGGCGGGCGGCGAATCGGAAAAATCCGCGTTAAAGACGCCTGAACCTGAGACGGCTGCGCAAATAGAAACCGCCTTACCCGAAGCGGAAAAAAAAACTAAAATAGAAACGGCAATAGCTGAAAATTCCGAGAAACAACAAGAACCCGCGCCCATTAAAACGCAAAGCGATTCTGTTGTTGAGCCGCAACGTCAGCAGCCTCAACCCCAGCCTCAAGCTCAAGCTCAACCTCAACCTCAACCTCAACCTCAACCCAAAAAAGACGATAGAGATAAGCTGCAGTCTTTTTCAGCAGGTTCAAGAAATTCGTCGGCAGGAAGCGCGGGCGGAATTTTAAGCGGTTTAAGAGCTAAACTTGACAGCCTTGACGAGATAATAAGAAAGGCAAAAGAAGAAGCCGCTGCGCAATCAAAACCTGAACAAACAAATATTGACGAACAGCCTAAAGTTGTTGAGAGAATAAAGACAGAACAGCTAACGGCTGTTGAGAAAGTAAAAACAGAACGGCAAAAAGTTGTCGAGCAAGCAATAACAGAACAGCCAAAACCTGTCGAGCAAGCAAAGACAGAACAGCCAAAGATTGTTGAACAAGATAAGCCCGCAGAAACGAAAATCGCCGAGCCGTCTGCAGCTTTTGGCGAGCGGACAAAAGACGAGCTAAACCCCGAGCTGAAACCGCAATTTCCCGCAGCTCAAAACTCTGCGGCGCAGCCTGAATTAAACAAAGAATCCGTTGAAGAACAGCCAAAACCGAAAAAAGATTTTTCAAATCTCACAACTTTTGGCGAGGTTGACGAAGCGATATCTGCCGAACCTGACAATTACAATCATTATATGACAAGAGCCGCTCTTCATATAAAAAAGAAAAATTATGAAAACGCGTTAAGCGATTACAATAAAGCCGAAACTCTTACCGAATCAAAAAACCAAGACGTTTTAGCCGCAAAAGCCACGCTGTTTTTAGAAACTCAAAATTACGAAGAAGCTCTGAAAATCTACGATAAAGTTTTGGAAATAGACACTCTTAACTCGTCGGTAATGCTCAAAAAAGCCGCCGCTTACGAGGCTTTGGGGAAAGAAGAGGATTTTTTTAGAGAAATAGAAAACGCTATGGACGCCGACCCTGAAAATATAGGAATTTTTGTAATACGCGCCGAGCATAACGCCTCTGCGGGAGCTTTTAAAAAGGCTTTGGAAGACGTAGATAAGGTCGTTGCGCAAAAACCTGATAATGCCAGCGTAAATTATTTCAGGGGTTTTATACATTATAAACTCCAAAATTACGAGTTAAGTTTAGCCGATATGCAAAAAGCCATAGAACTTAAAACCGAAGAACCCGAAGCCTATAAATATGCGGGCATTGCTTCTTATCATATTGGAAAATACGACGAGTCCGTAAAATATTTTATTACCGCCATAGAAAAAGGCGTTCAGGATAAAGACGTTTTTTACTATAAAGCCGCTGCGGAGCTTAAAATAGGCACTTTTGAAAAAGGCATTGACGACGTTACAAAAGCTATAGCCATCAATCCGAAAGATTACGAATATTATCTTTTAAGAGCGCGGCTTTACGCCAAAAAAAGCGTTTTTGACAAAGCGGTTAAAGACTACGATTTTGTAATGAAATATAATCCTTCAAATATTGGTTTTGTTTTAGAAAGAGCCGATTTTTTATTTAAGAGCGAAAAGTTTGCGCTTGCCGTAAAAGATTACACAAGAGCCGTTTCCATTGACAATATGAACGCGGAAATTTTTAAGCAAAGAGGACTTGCGTATAAAAATTTAGGCAAAGAAAAAGACGCCGAAAACGATTTTTTAAGAGCGCGGGCATTGAACCCCGATATAGACGTTCCTATAGAACGTGAAAAAGCTGAACGCGCGCCGTCGCCAGAGGCAAGAACGCCGCAGACTAGCTTTATTCATCCGAAATCTGAAACAAAAATTGAAACGGCGGTAAGACAAGAACTGAAAGCGGAAGAATTTAAAATTGAAGAAAAAGTTAAAGAACCCGAAACGCCGAAAAACTTTGAGCCCGAATCTGTAAAAATAATGAAAGAAAGCCCCGCTCAAAAAGCGAGAAGATTAGCTGCGGAAGCTGCTATTCCTGCGGCAAGAGCGGAACAAGTTGAAAGGCAGCCGCCTATTGTTGAACAGCCTAAGTATGCTCAAGTCAAACAGCCTGACGCTGAAATTAAAGAAGAGGTAAAAGGATATGATATTTTATCAGGCGCAAAGACTGATATTCCCGCAAAAGCCAACCCCGAAAAATTGAAAGAAGAAAAACCAAAAGAAGAGAAATCGGGCGGCGGACTTTTTTCTAAATTGTTTGCAAAAAAAGATAGCTCGGCAAAAACAGAGCTGATAAAAGCGGAAACAAAAGAAAAAGAAGTTCAAAAACCCGCAGAAAATATTTTACAGGCAAATATTGAAGTTAAGCGCGAATCAAAAACGCTTGAATCTTTAACAAAAGAACAAATTCAGCCTGTCCAACCGCCGCAGCCTGTGGAGCGTCCTCAGGTTGTTGAAGAAAAACAAAAAGAACAAGAACCGCAGGGACAACAATTAGATATAGAGCAACCCGTTTCTGAGCCGCCTATTGTTGAACAGCCTCAGATTGTGGAGCGTTCTCAGGCTGTTGAAGAAAAACCGAAAGAACAAAAACCGCAGGGACAACAATTAGATATAGAACAGCCCGTTTCTGAACCGCCTATTGTTGAACAGTCTCAGATTGTGGAGCGTTCTCAGGCTGTTGAAGAAAAACCGAAAGAGCAAGAACCGCTAAAAGTAAATCAGGCTGTTGAAGAACCTCTTGCGCCAAAGCCGTCCTTAACAGAGCAGTCTAAGGCAGAGTTGCCTAAAGCCGAACTTGTAACCAAAACGGTTGAGCCTGTAAAAGAAGAAACGAAAGAAAAAGAAGCGGAGAAAAAAGATATATTGAAAGAATCTAAAAAAGAAGAAAAACCGAAAGAAACGAATATTTTAGCTGGGGCAAAAACGGATATTCTTGCAAAAGGTAAGCCCGAAAAACTTAAAGAAGAAAAACCGAAAGAAGAAAAATCAGGCGGCGGTTTTTTTGCTAAATTATTCGGCAAAAAAGATAGCTCGGCAAAAGCCGAGCAGCCAAAAAACGCGCAGGCAAAACCCGATACTATAAAAGCGCAAACAAAAGAAACCGTAAAACCAAAGAATGATATTTTATCGTCTGAGAATAAACCTAAACAGCCCGATATGTTACAGGCAAGACCAGAGCCTAAATCGGATGTGAAAGCAGAAACGCAATTGGTTAAACAACCTCAAGCTGTCAAACAGTCTCAGGCTGCCCAGCAGTCTCAAGCTGTCAAACAGTCTCAAACTGCCAAACAGCCTCAGACTGCCGAGCAGGTTAAACAATTTACAGAACAAACGCAGCCTGCTAAAAAAACAGCCGCCGCTCAGGTTCAGCCGCAGCAGGCGAAACCCGAAGAAGTAAAACGAGAAATACCTCTTTCCGAGTTAAAATCTGCTGCGCGCCCTGCCGCAAAGCCTAGAGAACAAAACGACGAAACTTTAGACATAATAGGCGTCTACAACAATGCAAATATAAATTTTAGAAACAAAAAATACGAATACGCTTTAGAGGAAATTGCAAAAATACTTGACGGCGCAGACCCGTATCACGCGCCGTCTTATATGTTGAGGGCAAGCAGTTATATCGCTCTGGGCGACTTAGATAATGCGCTTAAGGCTTTGAACAGACTTATTGAAATATCGCCGGTAATGACTTTAGCGTATTTTAAACGCGCTGAAATAGAATATGAGAAAAAACAGTTTGACGGAGCTATGGCGGACTATAAAAAAGTTATGGAACTAAATCCTACGCACGGCGGCGCGTATTTCGGAATTGCAAATATATGGGCTAAACTCAATAATCCCAAAGAAGCTATTGACAATTATCGTCTTGCTAAGAAATACGATATAAAATACGGCAAGCCGTCGGATATAGAAATACAAAAATTAAGCGGACGCTAAAATCAAAAAAACTATTTTTGCTTATTCGTTTAGCAGACCTAACCCCCGTATTTAAACGCTGCGCGGAAACTGCGTTTTGCATTTGTGCAAAGAATAAGATTTTTTGCTATAATATTTTTAATTATAGATGGCGAGGTAAATTTAAAATATTTTATGAAGAAAAAAAATATATTCCGCATAGCGCCGCTTTTCTTTTGTTTTTTCGTCTTGTCTATTTCTTCCTGCGACATTGACACAAAATTAAATAACGCCTTAGAATATTACAAAGCTGGCGAATACGAAAAAGCAAAAAGCATCTATAAATCCGTTCTCAAAAAACATCCTGCCGAACTTAAAGCCCTCAAAGGACTCGGAGATATAGCTTTAATTGAAAAAAATTATTCCGAGTCAATTGAAAATTATAAAAAAGCGATTGAAATCAATCCCGCCATAGGGTCTCAAGAAATGGTTTCGATTCTCACTTACAGCGACGCGGCTGTAAGAGACGAAGCC
>JAISLV010000047.1 GCA_031277075.1 Endomicrobium sp.
AAACCGACTTTTTCATTCTGCCAAGCATAGGACGTATAGATAAATCGTCTTGCGGAAGAGTTTTTAATATTCTGCCGCGTTCTAAACCGCCTAGAACTTTTAACACGCTTATTCTCCAAAGACCTGCACAAAGACTTTTCTGCTTCTTGGTCTATTGTCAAAATCAATTAAAATTATTTGCTGCCATGCGCCAGACAGCAAGGATTTTGAGGTTATCGGAATTGTTTTTGAAGCGCCGATTAAAGAAGAACGTATGTGGGAAAAACCGTTGCCGTCGTGCCATTTTTCATCGTGGGCGTAAACGCCTTTAACGGGAGCTATTACTTCAAGCGCTCTTTTAAGGTCTGCAATAAGACCGGGTTCAAACTCCAAAGTGGCTATGGCGGAAGTAGAGCTTGAAACGGCTATTGTCACAAGCCCGTTATAGACGCCGGAGCGCGCCACTACTCTTTTAACGTCGTCGGTAATATCAAAAATATCCGTATATCCTTTAGTTTCGCGGTTAATATATTCGGAGTAAATCATTTTGAATTCTCCTTAATTTTTATCTAAGAATTATACATAAAACGCGCGCAAAAAAAAAGCCGCCGCAAGACGGCGGGCGCAAAAAAGTATATAAAAAACATTTACAGACGGCATGCAGCGCCTCGCCCGCAAGAAGCAAGGCGGCAACTGCGGCGGCTGAGATTTTATCATAACTTTTGCGCGGGCGACGTATTTGTCGTTGCCGTCGTCTTTGCCATTTGCAGTTGTCCGTCATTCTGAACTCGTTTCAGAATCTGCCGTTAAGTGTTAACGGCAAACAGCAGATACTGAAAGAGACCTTGAAAGAGACCTTGAAAGAGACCTTGAAAGAGACCCTGAAACAGACCCTGAAAGAGACCCTGAAACAGACCCTGAAACAAGTTCAGGGTGACGCATTCGCGTCAGTTTTGGGTGACGCATTCGCGTCAGTTTTGGGTGACGCGTTCGCGTCAGGTTTGGGCGACGCGTTCGCGTCGGTTTGTATGACAGACGTAACGGCAATGGCAAAATAATTTTAAAGTAAAAACTGACGGGTTTTATTTTCCGCTGAAAAATTTTACGACGTCTTGCGGATTTTCAACCTGAACAATTTGCGCATTGCCCAATTTCAACAAAACCTGCGCTAAAGCGTAGTCGTTTCCGCCTTCTTTTGTTCTGTCGCCCGTAAAAATTATTTTAGAATTTGGAAACTCTTTGCGCAAAAGAAAAGCTGTTTGTTCTTTGCCAAAACCTTTAGGCGTTATGTCCATACTGATATTTCCGCCAAGAGAAATATCTAAATCTTTAAACTTTTCGCTTAAACTTTTTTGTATGCGCTTACGTTCTTTGTTTTCGTCGTCCCATTTTTTGTATTTTATTCTTTCCTCGTAAGGGCAATCTCTTCCCAAAACGCTGAAATTTACCATACCGCGCCTGCGTTCAATATAATTTGGAAACAGTTTTCCGCCGTATTTAGTGTTTTGCCTATAATTTTCAAGCAAATCTAAAAGTTCTTTTGGCGCATTAAAATCTTTGGCATAAATGCGGACGCCGTTTTTGTAAAACTCGTTTCCCATTGAAGCGTAGACGCCTGAAACGTTTTTAAAAATATCGTCCGGCGTTTGCGATTTTATTTTTTCAATGTCTGACCCCGAAACTATAAAAACCTCGTTTTGCGCTATAAATTTTCTAAACCAAACTGCAAAATCCTCCGTCATTTTAAGCCTTGCGGGCGTAAGCGTTCCGTCCATATCAAAAAGATAGATGTTTTTACTAGTTGTCATTTTTTTGTTTAGTTACTGTTACGTCGGCTAAAATATGTGTGTTTCGTAGTATTTTTATGTAATCTTTACCAGCTTCTTTTTTTGAAAATATGTTCCACTTATTTTTTTCAACAAGCCGTATCCTTGCGATAAACTGCTCATTATTCCACCAATGCCCCGCAATATTTCCTTGAATATTTTCTTGTTTTGAATAATTTTTAACCGTAGCGGCTCTGAATATCCTGTCTGAAAATAAAAATTTGCCTTCCTGCCATAAATATATTTGGCGGAATTCAAAACCGCAAATCAGAATTACCATCACAGCGGCAAAAACGCCTTTTTTAATATTTGAAGAAACATTTTGCAAACATATCAGCATTAGCCCTATATAACACAGCTGTATAAAAGTTACATAACGCGAAGAATCTGGGAAAATAATTCCTGCTTTGGCTCTTCCTATAATTATTGCAAATAAAAAGATATGCCCTATACACATTAACGTTATAGGAAATATATTTTCTTTGATTTTCCGTTTAACCGCCAGATAAATGAGCGCGCCCGCGCTAAGCAAAGCGATAACCGTTGAAATTATTGATAATTGCGCAAAATTATAGCCCGTATAAACTATGCTTCCAAAAGTCCTAACATAATACGCAAAACAATCCGCAAAAGAGATTTGAAAAGTTGATAATGTTCCTTTATCATAGCCGAAAAAATAGAAATACAATAAAAACGCCGATAAAGCCGAAACAAGCACAACCGCAAAAGTTATGCGGTTAAATTTTTCGCGCGACGCAAACATAAGAAAAAAGATAAAAACAAAAGAAAACCATAAAAACAGTCCTTGCGCTAAAGAAAAAGACGCTATCATTGCCAAAGCAAGAGAAAATATAAGATACGATTTTTTAGAAGTTTCAAAAAATTTATGAAACAAAAAAGACGACGCTATAATGCAAAAGAAAATTAAAAGCCACGCCGTTTGAAAACCCCAAAGCAAGTTTTCCTCTTGTCTCAAATTAAAGCACAATACGCTTACAGCTAAAACGCTTATATACTTTAAAAATACGGAATTTTTAATGTCTTTTATATATTTCACAAGCACAAGCCAGCCCGAAAACAAAAATATATATGAACAATACATCGCTATTTTTGAGTCGTAGTCAAACAAATACATATTTGCAAGCGACAACAATTTTGGAAAAAACATTCTATGTTCATTGTGCTGGGCAAACAATGCGCTAAAAGATAATCCCTGCCGCCTTATCTCTTCAAAAAAATAAGGCAATTCCCATTCGTCAGCCCATAACATATTTACGCCGAACTGCTGTATAAATAAAAAACATCTTATTGCCGGTATTGCGGCAAGAAGCGCGGCTAAAAGTAATATCAATTTTTTATGATTTGCAAAAAGTCCTTTAAACGCGTAAAAATACCATTTTAAATATTTAGGCGTCCACGCCGCCGTTTTAAAATTTGATTTTCCTGCGGCTCTGTCTGTCCAAGCGGTGGGAACTTCGCAAATCTTTGCTTT
>JAISLV010000141.1 GCA_031277075.1 Endomicrobium sp.
ATGTGCGCGCGCTATTTCGTAATCGGCGTATTTGTTAAGGAAAGCGTTTGAAAGAGCGGTTTCGTTTATTTTTCCCGCATAAAAGTTCTCGGCAAATTTTGTTTTCAGCTGTAAAAATGAAAACAATCTCAGCTCTACGCTTTTAGTTCTATCGTTAGTCAAGCGGATTAAATCTTCGCTTTTACCTGTCAAAGCCAAATTCATAACGCCTAAATATTTTTCAACGCCTATTTTGTCGGCGTAACTTTCGTTCCAAGTTATGCCCATTGCAAGTTCGCGGTCTAAATCGTTGACAAATTCTTGACCTGTCGGGTTATTGCGCGAAGAAAACGTCACTCTTTTAAAACGTTCCCTAAATTTAACGGCGCTATTTATGTCTTCAGTTTTAAAAATTTCTAGAACCGCTTCGGGGCTTATTGTTTCGGCGTATTTTTCACATATCTTTTGAATTAATATTTCCGTATAATTTTTAAAAACTTCGTATTGAGGAACGGAATAATCCGCTCCGGGTTTTGAAAATTCGGCGACGGTTTCCGCCAAAATTCTCCAATCAAGCGAAATATTATATTCCTCTTTAATGCGCTCAAAAACTCTTTGCTCAAAATTTAAAACGCCGCGCCCCGCTTGGTGTACTTCTTGAGGAACGGATTGAAACCCGTTTTCAAATATAAAAAACCGTTTTTCATCTTTATAATAAGAATACGGTTCGTCTAAAAATAAAGAGGAAAAAGCATGCTCGCCTATATAGGCGAAAAATTCATGCATAGCCGAATATGATTTTGAAGAATTGTCGCCTACGGACGCGTTTAGGCTTAGCCAAACGAGAATATTGTGAAATATTTCGTGCGACATAAATGAAAAATTATTTTTTTCGTCGTATCCGAAAATAAATTCGGAATTTGCGACAGTTATTTCGCTGTTTTCTACAATTACGCTTTTGTTAATTTTTTCATATATTTCAAAATTTTGCGGCAAATTTTCAAATCCGGGAATTTTTTCAAGCTCGGACATCCAAACGAGATAAGTTCCAAAAATTGCGGATTTCAAATGAAAATCGCCGTCTACCAAAAAAGATTTCGTTTTTACCGCCTGTATAAATTCGTCCTTTATAGCCGAGACTGCGCCGTCTTCAACATTGCCTTCTTTGCTAAACAGCGAATTTATAAAATCGTTAAACGCATTAGGCATTACAACTCCCGTATTTTCGCTTCTTTTCAACTGTAAAAGAGCAAACAGTCTCAATCTTAAATCGTTGGTATTATCGGATACAATATCCGCCAAACCCGCAAAATCCCGATTTTGATATAGGTTTATAGTTTTGTAAAACTCTATTTCGCCTTCGGCAAACAAATCTTCTCTGTCCATTTTTTCTACAGAAGTAACTCCGCTGGCAATATTTTCTGTTATTTTGAAAAGAGAGTTCATATAATGGTACGAAGCGGCGGAATCTTCAACTTCAGGCGCGTTTTCAATCATTAAATTTCTTTGCTCTATCATATTTTCCGTTATCATATAATATGGTATAGGCGACAAGAAAAAAGCGATAGTCGCGACCGTAATCCCTAAAATCATAGCGACGCCAAATCTTTTCAAAACTTTTTTGGGCGTTATGCCTGCGCCTGATTTTATGGAATAATTAATTTCGTTTTTACCTGAGACAAAAAGTTTATACGCTGAAACGTAATTTGAAAATTCAGGCGCGTTTAAAACCGCAGATATTACGGGATTTGCAAAATGTTCTCTCTTTAATTCTTCTATATCGGCGTTTTGAGCTATAAGTTTTTGCAGCAGCTCGGGCAAACCCGCAAGCTGATTAATATTTATACGCGGATTTTGCCTGATAATATTTTGCAGGTTTTCGTTTTGCGCTATCTCAAACACTAATCCGTAGCCCGCAAAAAATCCTTCGTCTGAGGCAAAAGCGGCGAACTTCTCAATAATTGCAAATATGGGCGCAGGATTTCCTCCCACGCTAAAAGCGGTTCTTAAAAGTTCAAAATATTTTTTTACGCTTTCTACGACCGCTTTTGAAAAAACTTTTGCGCTTTGCCCGGAGTTTAAATTTTCCAAAGAATTTTCCGCGTAGGCGGAAAAATTATCGGCTGACATTATCTCTGAGGAAATAATTCCCGTTGAAGCGGTTTCAAAATTAAAGTTTTGAGTTTTTTCGTCCCATAGAAACGTAATGTTTTCGCCGTTTAAACTTGCAAAAACAGCGTTATTTTTAATCTCTATTTTTGCGTCCGCAGAACCCAGCGCAAGAGCGATAGCGTCGGTCTGCAAAGAGTTTTTTTGCGGCAGCCCGCCAAATGCCGCCTTTGTGTCGCCCGAGCCTGATACCGCTGTAGCCGAGACGCCCGCAGAAACGCCGCCTAAAGCAAGCCTTTCAAATCTTTTTGCCTGCCATTTTGCAAGAGCCGTATAAATTGCGTTTGAGTATTGAGTTTTTGAAACGTTAGGAGTGATTACGATATGAGAGATATTTTGCTGTGAAAAAATTTTCTGCAGTCCGTCCGAATGAAATCCGCCCGTCACCACTATAGAAATTTTTGAGTTTTTCAATATTTCAGATATTTCAGAAAAATCCAGCGAAGATATTTTTATTTCTTTAGCGTCCGCGCCGTTTTTTAGGTCAAGCCCGAGCTTTGAGGCAAAAATCGCGTCTCTTTGAAAATTTGTTTCATAAAACGCGTTTATTTCTTCAATATCGGCGTCTAAAACGTTCAGCGCGCTTTCATAAACGTATTTTTTCCAAATATTTTTAAATTTATCAAAATTTGCCGCAAAATATTGATAATCCCGAGCGGATATAGAAGCCGAAAGATAATCTTTCAAATAGCCGTAAAAATTTGAAACAAAAGATATTTCAAGCTCGCTTTTATCTTGCGAAAGCCCAAAACGTATTTTTTCAACAAGACGTTTTTCTTCGCTTATCAAATCCAAAACGCCGATTTCTTTTTCGCGCCGCAAATAATCAAAAAACAATTTCAAGTCCGCAAAACGCCCGTCAAACTCCGCGCCGTAATTTGCTAATAAAGACGGCGCGTAAACGTAAAAATCGTCAAGTCTTGCAAAATTGTCCGTTTGAGCGGCAATATCTTTATATG
Organism: Endomicrobium sp.; assembly: GCA_031277075.1. Classification (GTDB taxonomy): domain Bacteria; phylum Elusimicrobiota; class Endomicrobiia; order Endomicrobiales; family Endomicrobiaceae; genus JAISLV01. The sequence continues at coordinate 3,108 of JAISLV010000141.1, forward strand.
CGGCAAAAGGAAGAGTTTTTTTCAGCTCGCCGATAAAATCGCCCATTTGCGCGTTTATGCGTTTTAGCTTTAACGATTTTGCCATATCGTTTAAATCGGCGTATTTTTTGACGTTCGGATAAAGAGCTAAATCAATTTCATTTGAATATTTTATAAGCGACCGATAATATTTTCCGTCGGGTATATTTTTGTTTTTGCGAAATTCTATCAAACGTCCGAATTTTTTATTTGCGGAACTTAAATATTCGTTTTGAAGAAGGGCAAGCTCTTTGTCCAACAGCTTAATTTGTTTCGCATAATATTCCTGCTTTTCCAAAATCCTGCCGAAACGCGCAATATTTTCGCTATAGGCGTCGTAATTTTCAACGCCTTTTATAATTTGTTTTTTATCGGAAAACGCGCAGAAGTATTCGCTCCCGGTAAGTCTGCCGGCGTTTAAAAGGGCGTCTAACAAAGCTCTTTTTTTCTTCTCTCCTACGGCGTTTGCCCAAACTGCCGAAATATCGCAATACGCGCCTTCGGCATAAAGTTCGTCTAAGCCGTATTTTTTGTCTATTTCAGAAATAATCGCGGCTATATTTTTTTGAACTTCGGGATTGCAGTGCAGGTCTTGTATATTTATGATAACGCGTTTTTGAGAATTCAAATCCCCAAACACGGCTCCAGCGTTTATTTTTCCAAACGAATACGAAATAATCGGTTCGCAAACGCTTATCGGATCGCTTTGCGGCGTATAAGACGCCGCGATAGCCGCAGACGCGTTTTGGCTCAACCCTGAAAAAAGGAAAAATAGAGCCGTTAAACCAGCGATGAATTTGTTTGTTTTTTCTTTTATTGGCATTTGCATTCCTATTTTTAGCGAAACATATATATTATAATCTTTTTAATCGCCTTTACAATAGAAAGTTTGTGGAAAGTTTGTGAATTTTGCCTAAGTCGGCGTTCAATTATATGTGGTGTCTCTAAAAACCTATAATGTTCGTAATTGCCTCAAATTTTACGGCAGTTCAAAGAAGAAAATGCAGGGCGTCCTAAGAGCAAGGACTGACAAATTTTCTGATGTAGAAATGCCGCAGAGACAATGTCTCTCAAGGCGCAGGCTCGGACGGGCGTTAGGGTTTTTAGAGACGCCCCTTTATGAAATTTTAATGATTTTGGACGGGTTGCGGCTGGAAAGCGTGCGGGATTTATTTCTTTGGTTCGCAATAAAAGGTTAGGAATTGTTGGAGTTTGCCTGTTTTTTTTAGTTTTTCATAAATTAAGACCCAAGCGCAGTCTTTATTTTGGTCGGTTTCGCATTTGCCGTTGACAAATCCTCCGCAGGGACCGTTGACAAGGCTTTTGGCGCACCTTGTTTTAGGACAAATGCCGCCCGTTAAACCTAAAACGCAAGTTCCGCAAGCGCTGCAAAATTTTTTGTAAACCCCTATTTTTTCTGTCGTTCCTATATAAGAGGAATTGAGCGCGGGAATTACTACTTTTTGCGAAGCCGATTCTATGGACTGAACGCCAGCCCCGCAGGAAAGAACCAAAACGGCGTCGGCGTTTTTGAAATTTTCATTTCTTAATAAATCTCTTTTTACCAAACGCATATCGCAGGCGGAATCAATGTTTGCCGCTCCTAAAACGGTTATCCCGTTTTGTTCAAGAAAATCTTTTACCGCCAAAACGGATTTTTCATCGGAATTAGAACATTTATACGCGCATGACCCGCACCCCGCTATAAACGCGGTTTTAGCGTCTCCAAGCGCGGCAAGAATTTCTTCGTTGGTTTTTTTTGAAGTTACTATCATAGTTTTGAAGTCTCTAAAAAACTAAATCTGAACTTGTTTCAGGGTCTCTTTCAGTATCTGCTGTTGAAAAATAAGCAAGAAAAAATGCGGCTAAACAACGCCCAAAATTGTTATCTGTCATACTGAACTCGTTTCAGTATCTGCTGTTTGTAGTTGTCGTTTCTTTTCTGTCATATTTAACGGCAGATTCTGAAACAAGTTCAGAATGACGGGCAACTACGCATATTTCGCCGTCATTGCGGCAAAAGCTACAATATTGCCGTTGCCTAACTTCCCAACCGCCGTCTTTGTCGTTGACGACTGCTTTAACGGCAGATTCTGAAACAAGTTCAGAATGACGGGCAACTACGCATATTTCGCCGTCGTTGCGGCAAAAGCCGCAATCTCGCATTGTTGCCGTCGCCTAACTTCCCAGCCGACTTGTCGTTATGTCCGTTGCCATGCATCCGCGCGTCCGCCGTTAACGTATTGTTGAAACGGCTTTTTCAAGTCCGTATTCTATTACCGCGTCAAAAAATTCTATTGATTTTTGTTTTATCAGCTCTATTTTTTCTTTGTCTTCTTGGCGGAATTTAGACAGAACGTAATCCGACGTTTTCATAAATTCCGAAACCTTTCCTATGCCGAGTTTCATTCTCGCAAAGTTTTGCGTATTTAGGCTGCGAATTATTGATTTTATCCCGTTATGTCCGCCGTCAGAGCCTGACATTCTTAAACGGAACTCGCCCAGCGGTATTGAAAAATCGTCGTATAAAACCGCAATTTCTTCAGGCAAAATTTTATAATAATTCATAAAAGCCGCCAAAGGCGTCCCCGACAAATTCATAAACGTAAGAGGCTTAAATAAAAAAATTTTACCGCCGCCGTTTTCTGAATTTACGCCGCAAAAAGAAATATCCGCCACATTATTCCAATTTTTAAACTCCAAACGTTTTGCCTCTGCTATCGCGTTTAAAGCTATAAAACCAAAATTATGGCGGGTATTCTCGTATTCTTTCCCGGGGTTTCCAAGTCCGGCAAAAAGTTTAATCATTGCGTTTTTATTTTTTTGGAGCGGCTGCGCCTTCTTCGCCCTCTTTATCTTTCTTGCCTTTTGATATTACTTCAGGCTGCGCGGCTTCAGTTCCCGCCGCCGCGTCCGCGGGCTTTTCTTCTTCAACTTTTACCGCTACGACGTGAACGATGAGAGTGTTTGGAGCCTGCATATATTCAACGCCCTCAAGTTTAGGCAAGTCGGCTACTGTGACGCCCTGACCTATTCCCAAAGCGCTTACGTCTACGCTGATTTTGTGCGGGATATTGGTAGGCAGACATATAACCTCTACTTCTCTTTCAATAAATTCCATAAGCCCGCCGTAATTTTTAACTCCGTCTGCAACGCCTTCAATATGAATAGGAACTTTAACTTCAACTTTATCCTCTAAAGATATTGATTGAAAATCTATATGGATAGGCGCTTGCGTCAAAATGTCTCTTTGAATGTTTTTTACAATCGCAGGTTTCTTGCCGTCTTTAAAATTAAGACTTACGACGACGTTTGAGCCGCTTATGTCAAGGATTGTCAAAAACGCTTTTGAATCTACCGTTATCGGCAGGGAACTGACGTCTTTTCCGTAAAAAACAGCTGGGATTTTTCCTTCTTTTCTGATGTTTGACAGAGCGCCCTTTGAGCCTATTTCTCTGCTTGTTACTTCTAAAATCGCTTCTTTCATTTACTTCCTCCGTTATAACCGACGACTATGAAATAATTAAAAACTAAGAACGAACAGTTGAAAATTGCGCTTATTAAGCGGATTTAACAAAAGCAAACTCTTAAAATTTTCATCTTTAAGTCTCAATTCTTAATTGCCGTTATATAAATAACGCGCTTATTGATTCGTCTTTTGAAATTCTCATTATGGCTTCCGCAAGCATTGAAGATATGCTCAACACGACTATTTTTTCGTTATTGCCGTCGGGTTTAAGCGGAATTGAATCCGTTATCACAAGCTCTTCTATGCAAGACTCAAATATTTTTTGTTTTGCTCCGCCGGACAACACGCCGTGGGAAGCCGTCGCAAATACTCTTGCCGCTCCTTTTTCTTTTATGGCTGCGGCTACTTTCGTAAGCGTGCCTGCGGTGTCTACAAGGTCGTCCAAAATTATGCAGGTTTTATCTTTAACGTCGCCGATAATGTTCATCACAAACGCTTCGTTTGGGCGAGGTCTTCTTTTGTCTATTATCGCCAAGTCGGCGTTGAAATGTTTTGCAAAAGTTCTCGCTCTTTCCACTCCGCCGGCGTCTGGGGAAACTATCGCCACATTGTTTAGATTTTTGCTTTTAAAATAGCTAAGTATTACAGGCGTGCCGTAAAGATGATCTACGGGAATATTAAAAAACCCCTGAATTTGTCCTGCGTGCAAGTCCATAGTCAAAACTCTTGTAATGCCCGAAGCCGCAAGAAGATTTGCCACAAGCCTTGCCGTGATAGGGACTCTCGGCTCGGCTTTTCTGTCTTGTCTGCCGTATCCGTAATAAGGCATAACTGCGGTAATGCTTTTTGCGGAAGCTCTTCTTAAGGCGTCTGCGATAATAAAAAGTTCCATCAAATTTTCGTTGACGGGCGAACAGGCGGGCTGTATTATGTAGCAGTCCGAACCTCTTACGTTGTCCACTATTTTTACCTGAATTTCGCCGTCGCTGAAACGCCCTACTTTAGCTTTGCTTAATTCTACCCCGAGTTTCTGAACGATTTGTTTTGCAAGCTCAATGTTTGCGTTACCCGAAATAATTTTAAGGTTCATAT
>JAISLV010000068.1 GCA_031277075.1 Endomicrobium sp.
CAAACTTTTCTTAAACGATACAATCTTATCAATACCCTATTTTTTCTTGGCGGCGCATTTCTTTGATTTGCCGCCAGTATTTAGGTTTTAAGAAAAATAACGGGTTCACTTCAAAACGCCTTAACCAGAAATGGAACATATTTTCTTTCCAATAAGTCAACTTAGAATATTTAAAATATAGGTTTCTTAGCGATGGCGGGCAATCAAAATTTAAAGGTTTTCCCGGCGTATAGTGATAAATTAAGATTTTATCTGCGGTATTCCTTTCAAACATATATTTATAGTGCTGCCCCATAGCGTTATATTCTATTGACATATAAAACACATTATCCTTTAAAACTTCGTTTAAAATATCTTGGTCTGGGAATTTTAAAGAATTCGGCGAAATATGTTTAACATATTCTCTCCATTTTTCATTGAAGTTAAACTCTCTCAATTTTTTTATATCAAAAATCATTACGCCTGCGTTAAAATATCCCCCGCCTTTTCCGCCCTCATTATGAGTTACTGCTGCGGCTAAACATTCGTTTATATTTAAATTCCAAAGTTTGCAAATATCGCCGTTAATTATAGTATCACAATCTAAATAAAGAGCTTTCCCGCCGCTTACATAATCGCAAATAAGAAGTCTGTAATAAGTCGCTTGGCTCCAACAGCCTACAGGCAAACCTTTAAAAACTGAAATGTCAATTTTAGGAAAAGAATATTCAAAATCTTGTATTTTTCTAAGTTCAAGGAGTTTGTTTTTATTTTTAGAGCTTATATTTCCTAGAAAATAAAAATGTATTTTATCTTCAGGTTTTGAAATTATATGATTTGTTAAAATTGAAGCGGCGGCAGCCGCGCAAAATTTTACAAATTTATCGTCAAGCCCAAAAACTATATTAACCATTACTGCTCCTAAATTTTAATCTTTAAAAAATCTTTTAAATAGTTCTATTTAGTATTTAATGTAATAATTCACGGCATAATTTGCAGGACGATTTTCTATTGACGTTGGAACTACAATATTTACAATAAAAAATAACGTTTTATGCAAAAAACGCATAAAACGCTATCTATAAAAATTTTTTAAATTTATAATTGACTTTCTCTTCAAAATTATTTCCGAAACAAAATCTGTTATGTCGTATGTTGTCATTTGGCAATCCATTTGTCTATTTGAAATCCGTAAATTAAAGCATTTCTTCAAAATAATTAAACAGCGTAAACTCGTCGTCGCCGTACATTAAAACCGCAAAATTGAGTTCGTATCCTTTTTTTACAGGTCTTATCGTTCCTATTTTATCGCCTGCGGAAACTATATCTCCAGCTTTAACGTCTACAGTTCTAAGTATGCCGTAATAAATAAAAAAGTTTTGCGACGGATTATAAAGCCAAACCGCGTTTCCTCCTGCGGAATTTAACGCGCCCGTTTTTACATAAATTACAATCGCGTTGTTTGCGGCTAAGACGTCGGCTTCTTCTTTTTTGTTTTTATCGTCTGCCGAAACGTTTTTTCCGCGCTCTTTAATCTGTTCTTTTGAGTATTTTATTTCAAGCCTTAAATACGGCTGAACTAAAAATTCAAGCCCGTCTAAAAACTTTGTTTCTCTGACATTATCCGACATCGCAGATATTAACTTTTTTATATTTTTGACATTTGTTTTTGAAAAGCCCGACACGGGAAAAACCCAATTTTTATTTTCGGATATATTTTTATCCTCTGTGAATTTTGCGAGTTTAGGAACGTTCTTTTTAGCCTGATGCTCGGCTTCTGCGGCGGAAATTCCGCCTTTTCTCAAAGAAGTTTCAAAATCAGCCCAGTCGTCTAAAACGTCTGCAAAAGCCGCCGAACAAATAAACAGAAAACTTAAAATAAAAATAATCTTTTTCATTTTTTCTCCTATAAAAATATCTTCCGTTTTAAATTCTTTTAAACGCCTTAACTATAACTCTCGGGTCAACTTTTTTTGTGAGCAAACTTACAGCAGGCACTACGGCAAAGGGAACTGTCATAGCTATGCTTGAAGCAAGCGGAGCTTTGGCGGGACCCAAAATATAAAATAGAGCGATAGCCAAAAATATTCCGCTAAACATTCCCGCCTGCGCGCCCGCAAGCGTTGCGCGTTTCCAAAAAAGACCGTAGACGTAAGGCGCCAAAAAACCGCCCGCCACCACGCCCCACGATAAAGACATTAGAGTGATTATAAAAGAAAACTCGTATTTGGCTATTAAAAACGAAATCAAAATAAAAATACCGCTTAAAAAACGCATCATTGCAATAGAGCTTTTTTTAGAAACTTCAGGGTTAACATGCCCTTTATACAAGTCTATCGCAACGCTTGAAGCCGACACCAAAACCAAAGACGATAAAGTAGACATTGACGCCGAAAGTATTAAAAGTAAAATCACAGCCATCATAACTGCAGGAAGATAGTTTAACAAAAGCTCGGGAACCATAGCGTCAAAATTTACTACGCCTTTGACCACAGTTGGCTCTGAAAAAAACACATGCGTCAACGCTCCCGTAAAATAGGCGCATACCGAAATAATTAAAGCAAAAAACAGCGTGGCGTAAGCGGCGAGTTTAATAACGCTCTCGTCTTTTACCGCGTAAAATTTCTGCGTCATCTGCGGCATACCCCATACTCCAAAAGACGTCATAAAAACCGTAGCGGCAAGCATTAAATAATCAGGACGCGCTACGGAATAAACGTCTTTATAAAAATTCAAAGAAATTTGGTTTATCGCGCTTACAAACCCGCCGGCTTTTCCGACAAGCAAAGACACCATTAAAATAGAGCAGAAAATCATAATAATGCCCTGAATAAAATCCGTAATAGTTACGGCAAAATATCCGCCTAAAATTAAATATACGCCCGTAATTATTACCATTATAAGCAAAGCCGCGTCGAAAGAAACGCTGAAATTGGCTTCAAACAAATACCCCAGCCCTTTAAAAACCGAAGCCGCGTAAGGAAGCAAAAATAAAAAAATGACGGCTGCCGCCGTCATCTTAAAATATTTTCCTTTATACCGCTCTTGTAAAAACTCCGGCATTGTAACCGCGTTGAGATTTTGCGTCATAGTTCTTGTTCTTCTGCCTAAAATAATCCACGCCAAAAAAGAACCGACGACCGCATTGCCAACAGCAATCCACAAAGCGTTTAACCCGTAAGCCCAGCCGAGTTTGCCCGCAAAACCTATAAAAACCACCGCGCTAAAATACGCAGTCCCGTAAGAAAGAGCCGAAATCCAAGGACCGATAGTTCTTGAACCGATAAAAAAATCGTTGAGATTTTTTGTTTTCCGCATTCCCCAAAAACCGGCGGCAATCATCGCCACTACAAATAAAGAAATCAAAGTTATAGAAAGCATTTTTCCCTCTTAAAAAATCAGCAATTATATAGTTTGTTTTCGTCTAAAATATTTAAGCCTAGCGTTTTGATAATTCCCTCTACTTCGGGGCTGTTTTCAATTTCTAAAACTATCGCGGCGGTTTTACCGTCGTTTAATAAAAAACCGTAGCAGTCTTCAATATTTATCCCGTTTTGAGAAACTTTGCATATTATTTTATGCAAAGCGCCCGGAACATTGTCTATTTCAACGGCTGTAACTTTTCTTTTTGTGACGGTAAGATTTTGCTTTTTTAAGCCTTCGTAGGCTTTCTCGGGATTGTCAACAAGAAGTTTTACAACGCCGAAATCTCCTGCGCTTGCCAAAGACATAGCCCTTAAATTTATTTTGTTTTCATCAAGCGCTTTTGTAATTTTTTCAAGTTTTCCCGGCTTATTGTCAACTAAAAACACCGAAAGATGATACGGCATATAAACTCCTTGCATTACAGATTAACGATAAATCCGATATCGCTAACCGCTATTTTTTTTCATTCCTTAAATCGTAGACCCGCTTTGCTTTTCCTTCGGCGGCGGGCAAAGAACCTCTGTCTACAAAACTTACATTAGGCGAAACGCCCGTCTCTTCTTTCAATTTTGCCTGAATTTTTGCTTTCAGCCTTTCAAGCTCTTCAAGCGTCCCGCCGAAAGTTTCGTCGTTTATTTCTATTTTTACGTTGAGTTTGTCCATAAAATTTTGCTTAGTTATTTCTATTATGTAATTTTTACCCGCTTCAGGGATATTCATTATTGTTTTTTCTATCTGCACCGGGAAAATATTTACGCCGTTTATAATCATCATATCGTCGGTTCTTCCCTTAATGCGTTCAATTCTTCTGTGCGTTCTTCCGCAAGGACAAACGCCCGTAATTATTTTTGTAAGGTCGCGCGTTCTATATCTTATTACGGGCATAGCCTGTCTATTTATAGTAGTTAAGACGAGTTCGCCGTCTTGTCCGTCGGGCAAAACTTCTAAAGTGTCGGGGTCTATAATTTCGGGTATTACGTAATCTTCCCAAATATGCATGCCGTTTTGCTGGAGGCATTCAAAAGCCACTCCCGGTCCGCTGATTTCTGAAAGCCCGTAAGAGTTAAACGCTTTAACGCCGTATAAATCCTGTATTTCTCTTCTCAATTCTTCAGTGTGAGGTTCTGCGCCGATAAAAAATATTTTTAAGTTTAAATCGGTTTTCGGATTAACGCCCGAGTCCCTCATAGCGTGATAAAGGCGCACGGCGTAGCTTGGCAAAATATGCGCGGCGGAAACTTTAAAATTTTTCATAAACCAAATTTGTCTTTGCGAGTTTCCCGGTCCTATTGGAATTACCATCATGCCGAGTTTTTCCGCGCCGTAATGAAAGCCCAGCCCGCCTGTAAAAAGCCCGTAGCCCATAGTGTTTTGAAAAATATCGGTTTTCCTTGCTCCTGCCGTATACATACATCTTGCGGAAATATTAGCCCATTCCCGCAAATCTTTTTCAGTGTGAAAAACGACGGTGGGATTTCCCGTAGTTCCCGAAGAAGAATGAACGCGGACGACGTCGCTTAAATCTACGCTCAAAAGACCGTAAGGAAAAGCGTCGCGCAAATCTTGTTTTTCGGTAAAAGGAAGATTTTTTAAGTCTGATAAATTTTTTAAAAAGCCGATATTTGCAAGTTTTTTAGAATAGAATTGCGACTTTTTTGCGGTTTGAAGAGTTTCGTTAAGATTTTTAAGCTGAAGTTCCTGCAATTTGTCTTGCGCCAAAGTTTCTACGTCTTCCTGCCAAAACATAACCCCGCCGCCTTTTTATAATAAGATTTATTTTATATAATTACGTTATTATAGCATATTGGGTGTCTTTAAAAACCTATAATGTTCGTAATTGCCGCAAATTTTGCGGCAGGGCAAAGAAGAAAATGCAGGGCGTCCTAAGAGCAAGGACGGACAAATTTTCTGATGCAGCAATGTCGCAAAAGGCGCGGCAAGGACGGGCGTTAGGGTTTTTAGAGATACCCATTAGAGGCTTTATGAATTATAGCGCGGGCGTTATTTACAATAAGTCAAAAACAGGCGCGAAAAAACTCGCTTATGAAATAGCCGCTTGGCTTAAAAAAAATAAATGCCGAGTTTTTACCGCCGACTCCCGTTCGGTAAAAGCAAGAAAAGCGGACTTTGTTTTATCAATAGGCGGCGACGGCACAATGCTAAAAGTTATAAGAACTTTTTCCCCTTTGGGCGCAGCCGTTAAAGGAATAAATTTAGGGTCTTTAGGTTTCCTTACGGATATTGACGTAAACGAAGTCTACGCTCTTCTAAAAAGTATTTTACAAAACGGCGTAAAAATTGAAAAAAGAATTCTTTTGTCGGTTGAGTTTGAACGCAACGGCAAAAAAGTAAAAGCGCTTGCGGCAAACGAATGCGTGATAAGATCTTTGTCGGGGTTAAAACTTATAACCGTCGACTTAAATATTGACAAAAAATATACCGCTCAATACAAATGCGACGGAATGATTATCGCTACGCCCACAGGCTCTACGGCTTACTCTTTAGCGGCTTCAGGACCTATTGTTTATCCTAATCTTCCAGTTTTTATCGCCGCGCCTATCTCGCCGCACACCATTACGCAAAGACCTATGCTTCTTTCCGACAAAAGCGATTTGATAATATCGGCAAAAAATAAATATTCAAACGGGAAGATTTTGGTTTCTATAGACGGGCAGGAAAATTTTTACGTAAAAAACGGCGCAAAAGTAAAACTTTCTCTATACAAAAAAAATCTGAAACTTATAAAAAATTGCTCTAAATCTTATTTTGAAACATTGAAGACAAAGCTGCACTGGAACGTTTGAAACGGCAAAATTTAAAACCGCTAAAAGCGGACGTCCTCTCTTTATTATCAATTTTATGCTATTGAGCTTATCTATAAAAAATTATGCTTTAATTGAAGATTTAAATATTGATTTCACCGACGGTTTTACCGTTATAACGGGCGAAACCGGCGCGGGAAAATCTATACTTATTAAATCAATGGAACTTCTTTGCGGCGCGCGGGCAGACTCTTCCGCCGTTCGCTCAGGGTTTCCGTTTTGTTCTATATCGGGCGTTTTTGAATGCAATGACAAAAAAATTTCAGATTTCTTAAACGCTTTATCCGTCAATTTAAATGAAGACGGCGCTATAGTTTTACGAAGAACTGTTGAAAACGCGGGCAGAAGCAAAGCTTTTATAAACGACGCGCCCGTTAGCGTTTCAACTCTTGCAGAAATTGGAGCTTTGCTTATAGACTTTCACAATCAAGACGAGAAACATTCGCTTTTAGACGCCCAATGCCAGCTTGAAATTTTGGACGCCGAAACCCCAAACATTTCTATCCTGCTTGAAAAAACCGCAAAACTTTATGCGAGAGCAAATCAAATAAAAGCCGACTTAGAAGCCGCTCAAATGTCAGAAGTTCAACGCGAAAGAAAAATTGATTTATATTCTTTTCAACTGCAAGAGATTAACGACGCAAAACTTGAATTAGGCGAAGAAGAAAAACTTGAAAACGAACTGCCTTTATTAAAAAACGCGGAAAAAATAGCCGCTTTATCGCAAGAAGTTTCCGCTCTTTTATACTTGAATGAAAATTCCGCGATTTCGCGAATAGAAAAATCCAAAAAAAATATTGAGAATATTAATAATTACGGCGCGGACGCCTCGTCGGCTCTTTTGCTGATAGAACAATCTCTGCTCGGAGCGCAGGAAGCGCGCAGAGAAATTGAAAATATCCTTGCAAAAATAGATTTAAATTCCGACAAACTAAATTCCGCTTTAGAAAGGGCGGAACTTATAAAAAAGTTAAAGAAAAAATACGGAAAAAATATTGAAGAGATTTTAAATTACGCTTTACAAATTGAAACTGAGCTGAAATCATTGCAAAACTTCGAAGAAAACAATGAAAAACTTACAAAAGAGCTTGAAGAAACTTTGAAGGAATTAAAATCTTTGTGTAAAAAAATAAGCGCCGAAAGGCAAAAAGCCGCAAAAGTTTTTTGCCAAAACGTTCAAAAAGAATTGTCGCAGTTAGAAATAAATAATGCGGTTTTTGATATAAAATTTGACGAAAAAGAGCCGTCTTCAGACGGAAGCGACAAAATAGAATTTATGTTTTGCGCAAATTCTGGCGAAAAAATTCTTCCCCTTGTAAGTTCCGCCTCAGGCGGCGAATTATCAAGGGTACTGCTTGCCGTAGAAATTGCATCAAAATCTGAGAAATCGCGTTCTCAAACCGTAATTTTTGACGAAATAGATTCTGGCACGGGAGGAAAAGCAGGGGAAAAAATAGGAAAGAAACTAGCGCAGCTTTCAAATAAAAAACAAGTATTTTTAATTACGCATTTAGCTCAAAGCGCGGCTTTTGCAAAAACGCATATAAAAGTTTTTAAAGAAACAAAAAATTCCCGCGTATATGCAAAAGCAGAAATTCTTACTGAAAAAGAACATATAGAAGAAATTGCAAGAATGGTATCGGGACAAAAAATAACAAAATCCGCCATAGAACACGCCAAAGAACTAATCAATCTAAAGCAATGACATAGATGTTATAACAATTTTGTATAATAAAAAGTCATAACCACCAGCCGTGCTGGTGGCTTGGGCTGCCCCCTTAGGGCATTTTACCAGCTATGCCTATAGGCATATTGAAAGATTTGCCAACCGCACTACTTTCACTGGCTACCCCTTAAGGGGTTCTTTCTTTGCCTTATTTTACTTGCTGACCCGTAAACGGGTCTATTAATTAACTCTTTCATCGTCAATTGCTCCACTTGTATATCTTCGTGTTGCTGATTCCTTATGTATTCCTCTATCACTTTCTTATTGCGACCCACTGTATCAACATAATATCCGCGACAACAAAAATGTCTGTTCCCATATTTATATTTCATGTTCGCATACTTCTCAAATATCATCAGACTACTCTTACCTTTCAGGTATCCCATCGTTTGCGATACGCTATACTTTGGCGGTATCGACATTAGCATATGGATATGATCCTTACACGCCTCTGCCTCTATTATTTCTACTTGTTTATACGCGCATAGCTTCCTTAACATTATCCCTATATCTGCTTTGATTTTACCGTATATTATCTTTCTGCGATACTTCGGCACAAATACCACATGATATTTGCAATTCCATTTCGTGTGTGCTAAACTTTCATTACCAAGTTGCATTTCTTTAGCCTCCTTTGGTTTTTTGGATAGCGGTTGGCAAACCTGCTCCCATTATAACCTTTGGAGGTTGTTTTTCTCAATTCCTCGTTTCTCTCGGATTAACTTCTTCTTCATAGCTAAAGCTTTTTCTTTCCACCAGCACTGCTGGTGGTTTTATATACCAATAAAATCCGCCCTAATAATTAGGGCGGATTTTATTTTGTGATTAAACGTTAACTTAGATACCGCTTTCACTGGTTGTCGTCTGTCCGACAGACGAACCTGTAAGTCCTAGAGCAATACCAGAAGCTCCGCCAAACCCCGTAGTAGCAGCAGTGTAGCCTGCGCCTGAAGTTGCTACTGTGTAAGTAGAAAAGTATTTATTCGCTCTTGCGTCAACATCTAACGTTGGATCATAAGCAGTCGCGCCAGAAATAGCGCGGAAACCGCCATACTCAGCAAAATAAATCTTTTCTGAAGTCTGAATTGAACCTAACAATGACTTACCTTCTGAAGCCATCGCTTTTCTGGTGTAGCCTCTGTAAATAGGAACGGCTACAATTGACAAAATACCTACAATAACGATAACGATAACCAACTCTACTAATGTGAAACCTTTTGTTTTTCTCATGCTTTTTATCTCCTTTTTTTTATTTTAACCAGCTTTCATTGAAAGCTAGTTAATTGTCTTCATTAGCATACAAAAAAAAGAAAAAAATTGCAATAACTTTTTTTACATTTTTTTTACAAAGTCCCGCGGCAAACGCGTGAAAGTTATAATAAAATATCAGTATTGTCGTCGGGCAGAAGACGTTTTTCGCAGGTCAATATGTTTCGCTCGTTTGTTGTATTGCAAAACCTTATTATATTATTTCCCAATGTCCGCCTTTGTCTGGTCCTATTCGGCGAATTTTTTTTTGTTCTTTAAGTTGTCTGATGTTTTTTTCTACTCCTGCAATGCTCAACTTCAATATATCAGCTAATTCTTTCGTCGTAATATAAGGTTTTTGCATTATAATTTCTATAATTCTATCGATACTTTTCTCCTTACTTTTCTCATTACTTTTCTCCTTACTTTTCTCCTTACTTCTTTCGGTAGTCTTCTCTGCGCTTTCCATAACTTTTCTATCAAAGGGGATAGTAACATATAAAGTATTTGCTGTAAATTTAAAAATTTTACGCCCGTATATTATGCCGACTGATTACGCTCTTATTGTTTTTATCGCGTCTTCAACGCTTTCTACTCCTGCAATTTCTATTTTGCCTTTATATAAAAGTTTTTTCAAATTCCCTTTTGGGATTATAGCTTTCTTAAACCCGAGTTTTTCTGCTTCTGACAATCTTTCAGACGGCAAAGACACTGAACGCGTTTCGCCTGCAAGACCTACCTCGCCAAACGCCGCAATATCTTTAGGGCATATAAACCCCGAATTTGCAGAAACTATCGCGCAAGCGGCGGCTAAATCCGCGGCGGTCTCTTTAATTCTTACGCCGCCCGCTATATTTACGAAAACGTCTTGCATTTCTAAAGGAATATCCAGCCTTTTTTCTAAAACAGCTATTAATATTGTAATGCGGTTTGCGTCATAACCTGACACCATTCTCCTAGGCGCAGGGAAATTAGTTCTTGCCGCCAACGCCTGAACTTCTAAAAGCAAAGGTCTTACTCCTTCCATAGAAACCGTTACGATATTTCCAGCGGCGTTTGCCGTTCTCTCGCCTAAAAAAATTAAAGACGGATTTGAAACTTCAACAAGCCCCGATGCGCTCATCTCAAAAATTCCTATTTCGTTTGTCGGACCGAAACGGTTTTTATACGCTCTTAAAATTCTATAAATTTGCTGTCTTTCATTTTCAAAATATAAAACAGTGTCTACAATATGCTCTAAAACTCTAGGACCCGCCAAGTCTCCTTCTTTTGTGATATGTCCTAAAAGAAAAACCGTAATATTTTTTGATTTTGCCATTCTCAAAAGCTCGGCGGCGGTTTCTCTTATCTGTCCGACGCTGCCCGGAGCAGAAGACAGTTCCGGGTGATACGTCGTCTGAATAGAATCTATTATAAGAATTTTAGGCTCTATAGTATTTACGGCGTTTGATATGTTTTCAAGGTTTGTCTCGGACGCTAAAAAAATATTGTTCTTTTTTATCTTTAACCTGTCGGCTCTTGATTTCACTTGAGACAGAGATTCTTCGCCTGATATATACAATACCGTCCCGTGCTTGCTTATGGCGTCTGAAACGTGAAGCATAAGAGTTGATTTGCCTATGCCGGGCGCGCCGCCTAACAAAATTAAAGAGCCGGGAACAACTCCGCCGCCAAGCATATTGTCAAACTCTTTTATACCCGTATCGTATCTTTTAAAATTCTCTACGGAAATATCTTTAAGCGGTAAAACTTTGCTTGAAAAATCTGTAAGGCGGCGCGCAGAAACTCCAGAACTTTTTGAAGAAGAAGATGAAAACCGCTCTTCAACAAAAGAATTCCAAGATAAACACGCAGGACATTTACCAAGCCATTTTGCAGACTCATATCCGCATTGCCCGCATAAAAATTTTGTTTTTTGATTTTTCATAAATTATGCCGTTTTACAATAAAAAATTTCTAATTTTTTGATGATTGGCTTCGTCAACATATATTGTGTGTTTTACAATATTCGGCGATACAACCGCTGAAACATTTACGTATATAGTAATAAAGAATATAGCGCATAGCAATACGCCAAGCAAACCCTTGTTTTTATTTTCGGTTGTTTTAGCATAAAAATAAGCAAAAAGAACATTGCATATAATCGCCAAAATATACATTATTTCGAAAATATATCTATGCGTCATTCCAAATATTGACAAAACTATAAGGTTCATTACAAATACTAAAGACAATAAACACAGTAATACGCCGACTTCCTTTTTAATTCCAATATCTTTAATAAATTTCGGCAGCAATACAAAAAATAAAATCATGGGAAAAAGAAAAATTATTCCCATTGAAAGTACTTTGGAAAGTCTATGATAAAAAGAATAATTTAAAGAAATAAACGGAAATGATTCCGTACTTAAAGGCAAATTGAAAAGATAATGCTTTAAACCTATTATTAAATCTTTAATAGAAAAAGACCATTCGTTAAGATTAAACTCATTTAGCTGGTATTTCATACCAAATTCAAAAATTGAATCAAATCTTAAATAATTGTAAGTTGCAAGGACAGTTCCGTATAGCGCGCAAGGAACGAAAAAAAACAAAGCCCGTTTTATCATTTCTTTTCTATCAATGTTTTTGACGCTTCCGTCGTATATAAATACGGCAAAAAACAGAGGAATTGTTAAAATGTAAAAAGGTCTAGAACCTACAGATAAAGCAAGCGCAAACCCTGTAAAAATCAACAAAATAAAAAACCTTTTACTTGTAAAAAGATATTTTGCAAATAAAAAGACGGCGATTAAAAACATAAAAGCCGCGCAAGCTATTGATGTTTCATATGCGCTTGGTCTTATCAAAAGAAAAAATATGCCGTTAGAAAAACCTATTAGAAATACGAATAAAATTGACGTAAAAGGCGCGATTTTAACGTTAATTTCATTCAAAATCATTTTAACGATTAGCAAAGACAATAAAAATATTCCAGCGGATAAAAATAATACAAGCATTTTATC
>JAISLV010000233.1 GCA_031277075.1 Endomicrobium sp.
AATTCAGAATCTTACGTAATAGAAATTGCGTCTAACGACGGATATTTATTGCAGTACTTCAAAGAAAAAAACATTCCTCTTTTAGGCGTGGAACCTTGCGCAAGCGTAGCGCAGGCGGCGCTGGCAAAAGGCATAGATACAAGCATAAATTTTTTTGGTTATAATTTTGCAAAAACCCTGTCTAAAAAAGCGGACTTAGCGCACATGTCAAACGTTTTAGCGCATGTCCCAGATATAAACGATTTTGTAAAAGGGCTCAGAGAAATATTATCTCCGCAAGGCACAATAACAATAGAGTTTCCACATCTTTTAAATCTGATAAAATTTAATTACTGGGACACAATTTATTTAGAGCATTATTCGTA
This sequence comes from Endomicrobium sp., assembly GCA_031277075.1. GTDB lineage: Bacteria > Elusimicrobiota > Endomicrobiia > Endomicrobiales > Endomicrobiaceae > JAISLV01. The sequence continues at coordinate 366 of JAISLV010000233.1, forward strand.
TTTGTCTGCAATATTTGTCAAAAAGTTATTTGAAGCTCATGGTCTTAAATTATACGATATAGAAGAATTACCGACGCACGGCGGTTCTTTGCGCGTATATGCCTGCCATACTGCAAACAACAACATTGCAGAGAGTTTTAATGTAAAAAGAATCTTTGATAAAGAAAAAGAATTCGGACTTGATAAAACTGAAGTCTATTCTCAATACAATGAAATAGTTAAACAAAGCAAAAGGGATATATTGTCTTTTCTCAACGCAATTAAAAATCAAGGCAAAAGCATAGCGGCTTACGGCGCCTCGGCAAAAGGAACTACCGTTTTTAATTATTGCGGTATTTCTACCGACTATATAGATTATTCCGCAGATATTACTCCGTTTAAGCAAAACACTTTTTTGCCGGGATGCCATATTCCTGTAAAAAGCCCAGATGAAATATTAAAAACAAAACCCGATTACATTTTAATTACTATATGGAATTTTAAAGAAGAAGCTATGAAAAAATTGGAATTTGTAAAAAAGTGGGGCGCAAAATTTATTCTGCTTTCCCCTAAACCCGAGATTATAGATTAAGACGGAGTATAAAATGTTTTGCTCTTCAGACATTGGCGTAATATATTTAGCATGGGGGAAATTTTTAGACACAAAACATTTAGAGAACTTTTTTACAAGTTATGAAGCTCACCCCGCAGGGATAAAACATACTTTGATTATAGCTACAAAATCTTTTGACTTAAAATCTCATAATTACAAAATGTTATCGGAGCTGTCTAAAAAAAACAATGCGTAAATAATAACTTTGCCAGAAGACGGATTTGATTTTGCGGCATACTATAGAATTGCAAAACGCCTTAATTGCAAATATATTTTTTGTTTGAACTCATATTCGCAAATTCTAAAAGACAACTGGCTAAAATTATTTTACGACGTCAATCAGTTCTTTCATTCCTACACCCTTTTTTTTAAGTGTAGTTTATCATTTTTTTCTTTATTTTCTTTCATGCGTTTGTCGTGGATTTAATATGCAATAAAAAAGCAATACCTTTGACAAAATATTGCGGAGCAGCGCAAGATTTACACAAGCTCTCTTATGTTCATATTGATAAATCAATGACTTAAATGCTAATTAGAGAACAAAAGAGCATGTTTTGTATAGAAAATGTCTTCATGCGTTTGTTACATGTATGTTATCCTAAATTTGATTTTTTCACACAAAATATGATACTACAATACTGTTTTTGGATTAAAAAATGATAATATGGGATTTACAACAAATCATAGAGCATTGGCTGTTTAAGAATAAGATAATTTTAATTTATGGCGCAAGACAAGTCGGAAAAACAACATTGAGCAAACAAATCCTTGAAAAATATTCAAAAACAAAAAAGACGCAATATTTTGACTGTGACGATATTTCCGTTAAACTTCTTTTTGAAACTACAAACGCCGCGTCTTTAAAACAAATTATCTGAGATAAAGATTTTATAGTTTTAGACGAAGCGCAAACAATAAGAGATATAGGCAAAACTCTTAAAATTATTTGCGACCACATTCCTCAAGTGCAAATTATTGCCACAGGCTCGTCAAGTTTTGACTTGGCAAATAAACTATCCGAACCTCTTACAGGAAGAGCATTATCTTTTATACTTTATCCCTTTTCCATAAGAGAAATATCGTCTGCAAGCAGTTTTGCAGATGCATCGGGAAACTTAGAAAATATTCTTATAAGGGGAACTTATCCTGAAATCTACGGTAAAGCAAAAGACAGCGCGGAAACTTTTCTTAACTCATTAGCAGGCAGTTATTTGTATAAAGATATTTTGATATATGAAAAATTTAAGAATCCGCATCAACTTTTAGAATTATTGCAGTTGACGGCTTTACAGATAGGCAATGAAGTTTCTTACACGGAAATAGGACAGAAATTAGGGTTAAACCGCATTACCGTAAGAAATTATATTGACGTATTAGAAAAATGTTTTGTTCTTTTTAAATTACATTCTTTAAGCAGAAATAAAAGGAATGAAATATCTAAATCTGTAAAAATTTACTTTTATGATTTAGGAATAAGAAATACTCTTATACAGTCTTTTGCCCCTTTAAATTTACGAAATGACGCAGGCGCTATTTGGGAAAATTTCTGTATTTTAGAACGCAAAAAATTAAATCAGATAAAAATGAGAAATGTAAATCAGTATTTCTACAGAACCTACTCTGGCGAAGAAGTTGATTATATTGAAGAATATGACGGGAAATTTGACGGATATGAATTTAAATTTGGCAGAGAAACCTCAAAATCTCCAAAAAACTTTTTGGAGGCGTATCAAAACTCTAGCGTTAAAACAATAAATAAAGACAACTGGGCTGACTTTCTGCTGTAAATGTCAAAAAAGCAATGACTAGACTTGCCGTTTGACTTCAAAAACTAACTCTGTTATATTAATTTAAGGGTGTCTCTAAAAACATATAATGTACGTAATTGCCGCAATTTTTGCGGCAGTGCAAAGAAAAAAATGAACGTCCTAAGAGCAAGGACGGACAAGTTTTCTGATGCAGCAATCCGCAGAGACAATGTCTCAAGAGACACTGTCTCAAGGCGCAGGCTTGGACAGGCGTT